>CALKCV010000203.1 GCA_938083405.1 uncultured Microcoleaceae cyanobacterium
CTATAAGGCTTCTTATAAAAGGGCGATCGTCACTCTAGAAAATGGAGAACCAATTAGAAAGATTCTCTTCCCAGAATTATAATTGGTTTGTTAATGGTTAATGGTTAATAGTTAATGGATTGAAGGTTGGTTAAAAACTAAAAACCAACAACCAAAAACCAACAACCAACAACCAACAACTAACAACTAACAACCAAAAAGATGTAAACCTCAGAAGCAATTTAGCCAAAATAAATCATGGGCATACGTTCTTACCGACCCTACACTCCAAGCACCCGCCAACATAGCGTTTCTGACTTTAGTGAAATAACTAAAACAAAGCCAGAAAAATCCTTAGTAGAACACAAGCACAGAGCAAAAGGTCGCAACAATCGCGGCGTAATAACCTGCCGCCACCGAGGAGGGGGTCACAAAAAACTATATCGAATTATCGACTTTCGTCGTGACAAGCGCGACATCCCAGCAAAAGTAGCAGCCATAGAATACGATCCCAACCGCAATGCCAGGATCGCCCTGCTCTACTACAAAGATGGAGAAAAACGTTATATTCTTCATCCAGTAGGCTTGGAGGTAGGCGCGACCATAAGTGCTGGAATCAATGCCCCTATAGAAGTTGGGAATGCCTTACCTCTGGATCGAATTCCTTTAGGTACGGAAATACATAATCTAGAGCTAACCCCTGGAAAAGGCGGGCAGATAGTTCGCGCAGCAGGAGCATCGGCTCAGTTAGTAGCAAAAGAAGGTAGCTATGTAACAATTAAACTACCTTCTGGGGAAAGGCGCAAAGTCAGAGCTAGTTGCTACGCGACCATAGGTCAAGTAGGCAATACAGATGCCCGGAATATTAGCCAAGGAAAAGCAGGTCGCAATCGCTGGAGAGGTCGCCGTCCGACAGTTAGAGGAAGCGTGATGAACCCAGTAGATCACCCCCATGGAGGCGGTGAAGGAAGGGCACCGGTGGGCAGAACCGGACCGATGACACCTTGGGGCAAACCAGCTTTAGGCTACAAAACTCGTAAAAAGAAGAAACGCAGCAATAGCTTAATAGTTCAACGCCGTCGTAAGTCTTCCAAACGCAGTAAAGGCGGTCGTCAAAGTTAATTTTTCAAAGTAGGTAAAAGGTAATAAGTAAGAGCTAATAAAAGCTTATCTAAGCCTGCTCGCGAATTACCATTTACCTGCAAAAGTTCCAACTAACAGCTAACAGCTAACAACTAACAAAACCATGTCTCGATCTTTAAAAAAAGGACCATTTATAGCCGATAGTCTGCTGACAAAAATTGAAAAATTAAATGCAAAAGGCGAAAAACAAGTGATAAAAACTTGGTCGCGAGCTTCAACAATTTTGCCTCAGATGGTAGGTCACACAATCGCAGTTCATAACGGACGTCAGCACATTCCGGTTTTCATATCAGAACAAATGGTTGGGCATAAATTGGGTGAATTTGCTATGACGAGGACATTTCGAGGTCATACTAAAGATAAAAAATCAAGACGCTAAGTAATAAAAAGGTAGTGCCAGATAGAGAGGTAAAGACTCCCTAAAGATTTGAGCCAAAATAAGTAAAATAATCGCCTTTTCGATTATAAGATTGAGTAATAAATTGAAGCGATCGAGTAGCCCACCCCCTACTTTCGAGCCTTCCTAAAAAAGCCCCTATCGAGGAATTTGGAGGAAAATATGCCCCAACAAGTAGTAGATAAAACTAATGAAGTAAAAGCAGTAGCTCGTTATATTCGGATGTCTCCCTATAAAGTGCGACGAGTACTCGACCAAATTCGAGGAATTTCTTATCGCGAGGCATTGATAATACTAGAATTCATGCCATACCGCTCCTGCGACCCAGTAAGAAAAGCCCTGCGATCGGCAGCTGCTAATGCCGAAAATAATTTAGGAATCGATCCAGCAACTTTAGTAGTATCCACAGCCTTTGCAGATGGTGGGCCTTGTTTGCCTCGCTACAGACCGCGAGCTCAAGGCCGTGCCTACAGAATCCGCAAACCAACTTGCCACATCACCGTAGCAGTGGCTCCTGTAGTAGAGAAATAAATAGTAGAGAAATAAATAGTAGAAGAAGAAAAAAACTTAATTATCTTCTACCGACTTAAGACATTATTAGCTAATAAAAGATAAAGAAATGGGACAAAAAATACATCCAATTGGTTTTAGACTAGGCATTACCCAAGACCACCGTTCTCGGTGGTATGCCGATCCCAAAAACTACCCAGAACTCTGCCGCGAAGACTACAAAATCCGTCAGTACGTTAAGAAAACTCTTGCCAATGCAGGGATTTCTCAGGTAAGGATAGAACGAAAAGCAGACCAAATCGATTTAGAAGTTCGCACTGCCAGACCCGGAGTAGTAGTAGGAAGGGGTGGTGCAGGAATTGAAAATTTACGAGTAGGACTGCAACAAGAATTAGGCGGCAATCGTCAAATCCGAATCAACGTCGTAGAAGTACCGAAAGTAGATGCCGACGCTACCCTAATTGGGGAGTACATCGCTCAACAATTAGAGCGAAGAGTTTCGTTTCGTAGAGTAGTGCGCCAAGCAATTACCAGGGCCCAGAAAGCCGGAGTAGAAGGCATCAAAATTCAAGTCAGCGGTCGAGTAAATGGAGCAGAAATCGCTCGTACCGAAGCTACCCGAGAAGGTAGCGTCCCTCTACACACCTTAAGGGCAGATATTGACTACGCATACTGTACCGCTCAAACTATTTACGGTATTCTGGGGATTAAAGTTTGGGTATTTAAAGGGGAAATTATTCCAGGTCAAGAACAAGCAGCCGCAGCAAGTGCCCAACCAACTAAGCGACGTCAACAAAAACGTCGCCAACAATATGAAGACAGGTAGCAGCAAATAAATCTCCTCTTTATTAGTGTTTGACAAAAAAGTGGAAAGCTGAAGTTGAAAGATAAAAGTTGCTTTGTGCGAGTCAAGAGTTGAAAAAACTCAGATAGCAAACAAGTAACTAAAACTGAAAAACAAACAACCAACACCCAAAAGCCAACCAGCCATAATCTCATGTTAAGTCCTAAAAGAACAAAATTCCGCAAGCAACAGCGGGGACGGATGAAAGGTAAAGCAACCCGAGGCAATACAGTAAGCTTCGGCGAATTTGCTCTCCAAGCATTAGAACCAGCTTGGATTAACTCTCGTCAAATAGAAGCCGCTCGTCGTGCGATGACTCGCTATCTTCGTCGCGGTGGAAAAATTTGGATTCGGATTTTTCCTGATAAACCCGTAACCATGCGCCCCGCAGAAACCAGGATGGGTTCTGGTAAAGGTGCCCCCGAATATTGGGTGGCAGTGGTCAAGCCCGGGCGCGTTATGTTTGAAATAGGCGGCGTTCCTGAAGATGTTGCGAAGGAAGCTATGCGTTTGGCTTCTTTTAAGTTACCGATTAAAACTAAATTCATTACGAAAGAAGGAGAATAGTAAAGATATGGCTTTTGCGAAGATTGAAGATGCTAGAAGTTTAAACGATGAAGAACTGGCATCAGAAATTTTAGAGGGTAAGAAAAAACTTCTCGAACTCCGGTTGCTAAAAGCTACAGGAAGATTAGAGAAAACCCATGAGTTCAAACATACTCGTCATCGGGTAGCCCAGTTGATGACTGTGGAAAAAGAACGACAATTATTAGCTTCTAAAGAATCTACAGGGTCCGAAGAAGAATCTTCGAGTTCTGTTGAAAGTTAGGAACTATCTGCTTTTTCTAGCAAAAGTTCATCTACAGAGAAGCTTCTGGCTTAAATTAAAGACAGAAATATTAGAAAACTCAGGAACGGTAATTTTTTGAGTTTCTCAGCGATCGATAATTATGTTGGGTGTCCGGGTAAGTTCCAGTAATAAAGAGGTAGTTATGCCAGTAAAAGAACGAGTTGGTCTCGTTGTTAGCAATAAAATGCAAAAAACCGTGGTGGTAGCTGTAGAAAACCGAAGCGCTCACCAAAAATACGGAAAAATTGTGGTAACAACAAAAAAATATAAAGCTCACGATGAAGAAAATCAGTGTAAAGAGGGAGATCAAGTCAGAATTAGAGAGACTCGTCCTCTGAGTAAGACTAAACGTTGGACAATTGCCGAAATTATAACTTCCTCAAATTAAAAAGGCAAAAATCACAATAACCACAATCTAAAAAGTGGTAAAATTAGAAGAATAAAAAAGGGTTTAAAAAAGAAATAACTAAGAAAGTAACAGTGAAATTAATGGTAAAAAAAACCATAAATTAGCGCTGCTAAAAAGTAGTTTTTTCTTAGAGGTTGGTTGAGGAGAAATGTTACCGAGAACCAACAGCCGATCGCTCAAACAAAACCGAATCTACCCAGCAAATAACACCAATGATTCAAGTTCAGACCATATTGAATGTTGCCGATAATAGTGGAGCGCGCAAATTAATGTGCATCCGCGTATTGGGCGGGAGCAACCGTCGATACGCAGGTATAGGCGATCAAATTATCGCTGTAGTGAAAGATGCTACTCCAAATATGGGTGTCAAAAGATCCGATGTAGTTAGGGCAGTAGTAGTCAGAACTCGTAAAGGATTGAGGCGCGAAAGCGGCATGAGCATTCGTTTTGATGACAATGCAGCCGTGATTATTACCCCAGAGGGCAACCCCAGAGGAACTCGCGTATTCGGCCCCGTAGCCCGCGAACTCAGGGACAAAAGTTATACTAAAATCGTTTCTTTAGCACCGGAGGTACTTTAATGGCTTGGAAAAAAAAGGTTAAATTAACCGCTAATGCAAAACCAGTGCTGCAGAAAATGCACGTCAAAAAAGGTGACACCGTGCAAGTAATTTCTGGTAAAGATAAGGGCAAAGTGGGAGAAATCCTCAAAGTATTGCCTAAGTACAGCAAAGTAGTGGTCAAGGATGTTAACGTGAGAACTAAGCACGTTAAACCTCAAGCGGAAGGAGAATCTGGTAGAATTATGACTTTTGAAGCTCCCTTTCATAGTTCAAAAGTTATGCTCTATTCCACGAAAGAAAATGTAGCTAGTCGCATTTGCTACACCTTTACCGAAGAAGGTAGGAAAGTGCGCAAGCTCAAAAAGACTGGCGAAACAATTGATTAATTCAAAAGTAATAAAGCAATTTTAAATGCCAAGTCAATTGCTGAATTACGAAAGATTAACAGAAGTAGGAAATATGAGAGAACAACTAAAAAATCTTTACCTCGAAAAAATAGTTCCCAAACTGATGGAGGATTTTAAATATACTAATATCCATCAGGTGCCAAAAGTGGTAAAAGTTACCGTAAACAGGGGCCTCGGCGAAGCATCTCAAAATGCTAAAGCTTTAGATTCGTCTATCAGAGAGCTCTCAACCATTACAGGCCAAAAACCAGTAGTAACGCGGGCTAAAAAAGCGATCGCGGGTTTTAAGATTCGCGAAGGGATGCCAGTAGGAGTTATGGTGACATTACGCTCCGAGCGGATGTATGCCTTTTTAGATAGATTGATCAATTTAGCATTGCCCAGAATTAGAGACTTTCGCGGCGTCAGTCCCAAAAGCTTTGACGGTCGCGGAAACTATAGCTTAGGCTTGAGAGAACAGCTAATTTTTCCCGAGATAGAATACGATAGTATCGACCAAATTCGGGGCATGGACATTTCAATTATTACCACAGCTAACAACGACTCAGAAGGCCGCGCCTTGCTCAAAGAAATGGGTATGCCCTTCCGCAGTTAACATCAGAACTAGGAGAGAAAAAAGGAAAAATGGCGTCTAACGATACTATATCAGATATGCTGACGCGGATTCGCAACTCTTGCATGGCGCAGCACTCAACCACAAAAGTTCCAGCAACAAAAATGACCCGCAATATTGCCAAAGTCTTAAAAGAAGAAGGCTTTGTAGGTGAGTTTGAAGAAACTGGAGAAGGGGTCCAGAAGTATTTGGTGATTTCTTTAAAGTATAAAGGTAAAAATCGCCAACCCATCGTTAGGCATCTTCAGCGCATAAGTAAGCCTGGGTTGCGAGTTTACAAAAATCGTAAAGAATTACCGAAAGTTTTAGGTGGAATTGGAATTGCAATTATTTCCACATCTAGTGGGATTATGACAGACAGAGAAGCTCGACGCCGAGGTATAGGAGGCGAAGTGCTTTGTTATGTTTGGTAAGGGTAAAGGAAAATAGGTAATTGAAAAAAAGCCGACAGTAAAACGCTCTTTGTTCCAAATTACCAATTGTCTTTTTATCGATTCCAATTGCCCAGCACTAACCATTAACAACCACAAGCGAAATATGTCTCGAATTGGTAAACTTCCGATCGATATTCCGAGTAAAGTGAACGTCACCATTGACGGTCAAGAAATTGTAGTAAAAGGTTCTAAAGGCGAACTTTCTTGGGTATTGCCACCAGAGATTACTATTACTCAAGAAGGAGAAACTTTGATTGTAAAACCTAAGAATAATTCCCGTCGCGCCCGCGAGCGCTATGGTTTGTCTCGAACTTTGGTGGCAAACATGGTCGAGGGAGTTTCTAAAGGTTTTGAACGACGCCTTGAAATTCAAGGAGTTGGTTATCGGGCTCAAGTTCAAGGTCGTAACCTAATCCTAAATGTGGGTTACAGCAATCCTGTGGAATTACCCGCTCCAGATGGCATAACTATTGCTGTAGAAAATAACACCAATGTAATTGTAAGTGGCATAAGTAAAGAAATAGTAGGGAATACAGCAGCCAAAATTCGTAGCGTCCGCCCTCCAGAAGTTTATAAAGGGAAAGGCATTCGCTATGCAGGTGAGATGGTAAGGCGTAAAGCGGGTAAGGCAGGTAAGAAGTAAATAATCCCGAACCTCCTGCCTTCACAGCGATAGCTTTTTGGTAGTAAGACTTTCAAACAGGGTGCGCGTCACCTTTGAAGCTTTCCCAAAAGCTTACGGCTTGTTGTAAGTTGTTAGTTAGAAGAAAATCGGTATGCACTCCTGCGGTGGGGTGCTTCTGTTAGAACTACTACCTAATTACCTGCCTGCCTACTTACAAAGAACAAACAAAGAACAAAAAATGTTTTTGAGATTTCTGAAGCTAAGAACAAAAAAAGCAAACTTTTTTATTCTATCGCTCAAAGAAATTAAAAATGGAATTAATTCCTAAGCGCAAGTCTAGATTGTTATAAGAGTTAAAAAGAGTTTAAAGATGAAACTGACTCGAAGAGAATTAGTACAAAGGCGGCATCGTCGAGTGCGAAGTAAACTGTCTGGGACTGCCGAACGACCCAGACTAGCCGTATTTAGAGCAAACGCTCATATTTATGCTCAACTGATTGATGATACCAACCATCATACTCTAGTTGCAGCTTCTACTTTAGAACCAGAACTGAAGTCTAAACTAAAATCTGGCTCGACTTGTGAAGCAGCCCGCGAAGTGGGAAAACTGATTGCCCAGCGAGGGAAGGAAAAGGACATTAGTCAAGTGGTTTTCGATCGAGGTGGTAATATTTATCACGGTCGCGTCAAAGCATTGGCAGAAGCGGCTCGCGAAGGAGGATTGGACTTCTAGACGATTATCAATTAAGATAGATAGAAGTCGGTTTTTAACTTTTAAAGTCAATCTTGTTAAAAGCTCTAAAACAGAGGAAAAAGCTATGGCAGAACAGCAACAGCGTCGTAAAAAAGGCAGTCGTACTAAAGAAAAAGAAACCGACTGGCAAGAAAGAGTAGTTCAAATTCGCAGGGTTACTAAAGTAGTTAAAGGTGGTAAAAACCTAAGCTTCCGGGCAGTTGTTGTAGTAGGCAACGAAAAAGGTCAAGTGGGAGTAGGTGTAGGTAAGGCAGCCGATGTTATTGGGGCAGTCAAGAAAGGGGTAGCTGATGGGAAAAAGCATTTGATAGAAGTGCCTCTAACTAAATCTAGTTCTATTCCTCATCCAGTTAATGGTGTTGGTGGCGGTGCTAAAGTTATTATGCGACCGGCAGCACCAGGAACGGGGGTAATTGCGGGAGGGGCTGTAAGAACTGTACTAGAATTGGCAGGGGTCCGTAATATTTTGGCCAAACAATTAGGCTCTAATAATCCCTTAAACAATGCAAGAGCAGCCGTGAATGCTTTGGGTGCCTTGAGAAAATTTTCTGAAGTTGCAGAAGAACGCGGTATTCCTGTCGAAAATCTTTATGCTTAGTCGCTCAGTAACGGTAACTGGGAACTGGGATGGTGTCGCTTATGTAATTTATGTAATTTCAAATTACATAAACGTATCCATTCCTAGTTCTGAATTTTAGCTCAAAAGTAAAGATCGCTAACTAGCAAATAAAACTAATAAAGAATATGAGATTACAAGACGCAGTACCTAAAGAGGGTTCCCGAAAGCGAGGCCGCAGACTAGGACGAGGAATTTCTGCAGGTCAAGGTGCAAGCTGTGGCAAGGGAATGCGAGGTCAAAAATCCCGCTCTGGTAGAAGTACCAGGCCTGGTTTTGAAGGGGGTCAAAATCCTCTATACCGTCGCTTGCCCAAGTTAAAGAGCTTTCCAATGGTGAATCGGAAAAATTTTACCATTGTTAATGTAAGTAAATTGGCATCTCTCGAACCAAATACAGAGGTAAATCTTTCTTCTTTGATGAAAGCGGGAATTGTCACTGCTAACGACGGACCGCTGAAAATATTGGGAGATGGAGAACTGAACGTACCTTTAACAGTACAAGCAGCAGGTTTTAGCAAAAGCGCCCGTACCAAAATCGAAGGGGCAGGTGGCAGTTGTTCTTTGGTTGAAGGGCCAGAGAAAGTATCGGCTGAAGCTAATTCTTCGGGGGACGCTTAGGGACAGGCAATTTAGGGGTACCCAAATAAATAATGGAGCCGTAGGTAGGGTGGAGTGAAACGCAACCCTACAATACTATTGTATTTTTGGAGATTTTAATTTTTGGAAGTCCCTTAATAAAGTACCGGCTTGTTGGTTCGAGGAGCGATCGCTCCCACCGAATTAAAAAAAAAAGCTGGCAGTTTCTTTCTTTGCGCAACTCCCTAAGCGTAGTGGAAAGGATTTTTAAGTGACTCGGAGGCTGAGTACGTTAGACTTTTGAGTGGGAGAGCGACAAATTGACCCAATTTTGTTAAAATCTAAAAAAATATAAAATCTAAA
>CALKCV010000204.1 GCA_938083405.1 uncultured Microcoleaceae cyanobacterium
AAACGCGCGGCGTTGCTGATGCAACATGGCTTTTTTTCAACGCGCCACGACGGTAAAACTTTTGGTATTACACTCCAGCGTCCCGCCACCAGCGACTTTTGTAAATATTTTTTAAGCTGTCACTGGAATAGTATAGCGCCCATCGCCCCCAGAAAAATAATGGCCCGATGAAATTCTGCTTATGTTTGTTGTTGGCCCGGTTGATGAGAAGGGCCCGGATTTTCAGTTTTGAGAAAATCGGTTTTTAATTTTTAAAAAACTGAAATTCAAAAACAAATCAAAGCACAACAGAAATGTTTTGCTTAGAGGCAATTAACAAAAATTTACACGAGAAATGGATGACAATAGCGATCGCTCGGCTATGATGGAAAAGCTTAAATTTGACTATTAGGTTCTGCTTACAAGGTATGGTGTCCGATGGAGAAAAGTAGGTTTCCAGCTTGCCGAGCTTAACAAAAGCACAAAGGCAGCTACTTCTAGTGGACTGGAAACCAGACTCAACGAGACTATCCCCGAGATAAATGCAACAATTAAATAGGAGAGCAGTGTTTCAAATGAAAACAGCATTAAAATCGACCAATTTGGATGATGAGTTGATGTTTGCCTTAAAAAAGAAAAGGTAAACTCGATTAGGATGGAGGCTTTTGAGGAGTTTTTTGCAGATTTGCCCCTGGACCCTTACATTAAAGAGAAGTATAGAACTAGAAGATGGTCTCGTATTCTGTTATCTGGAGAGGAGTTAATTAAACTGCCTCAGGGCTATTTTTATCAAAGCAAAGATTACAATCCGTTGGTGGGAGACGTGAATAGAGAATTTGCCCAAGCGATCGCTTAATCGCTTTAAATGATTTAAAACAACTGATTAGGGCGTTTAGCGATTCGTGCAAATTGCATCGAGAAGCACAAATTGGCGTGCATCAAGTCAGAATTACTTGTACTCCTAAAAACTTCGGCAACCCGACGAAGCAATTCACCAAGACGGTACTAATTTTATTGGCATTTTTGTAGTTTCTAGAAATAATATTAAAGGCGGAGCAACCAATCTTTATACTGCCAAAAAAGAAGATCCAGTTTTTAGCAAAGTTTTAAATCCAGGTGATTTGCTGTTAGTAAACGATCGCGAATTCGATCGCTCTACAACTATCATCAAAGCGGAGTCGGAAGAAATAAGAACGAGAGACGTTTTTCTTTTGGGATGGCGTCATACCAATTAGAGGAAGATCGGCAGGCCAATCTTTGCAGCTACTCATCTTATGCAGCGGTTATTTCCCAAAGGCAGCGACGACAACAGCGGTGCCATAAAACAAATTAGTAAAAGAAATCAAAAAACGATGACTTCGCAAAACAAGGGAAATAAAACAATCTATGATGTAGCGATTTGTGGTTCTGGTTTAGCAGGATTGACTTTAGCGCGTCAGTTAAAATTAAACAAACCAAACCTTTCCATTATTGCTTTAGATAGACTTGGTGAAGTTATACCAGAAACGACCTTGAAGGTAGGAGAATCAACGGTTTATCCCGGTGCATATTATCTCAGCCATGTCCTTCAATTAGAAGATTATTTTCAGAAAAATCATTTCCTTAAATTAGGGCCTCGGTTTTTCTTTGGCGACGGACGAGGTTTATTTCAGGAAAGACCAGAACTTGGATTATCAGAATTTCCCCCATTTCCAGAGTCTTATCAAATCGATAGAGGACATTTAGAAAAAGAGTTGCGTCTGTTGAACCAACAAAAGGGCGTAGAAATAAAGCAAAACTGTTCTGTTAAAGATATCGAGCTTTCTGAGGAACCAGAAAAACCGCACAAAATCATCTACTCTCAAAAAGATGAAAACAAAACTAACATCTGCGAAGCTCGTTGGGTCATCGATGCAATGGGTCGCCGCCGGTTTCTCCAAAAGAAACTAGGTTTAGGAAAACCGAACGATCCTAATTTTAATGCCGTATGGTTTCGAGTCCAAGGTCGAATCGATGTCAGCGATTTTGTGCCGATCGCCGAACGTTCGTGGCACGATCGCGTTCCCGAAAATAAGCGTTACTACTCGACCAATCATTTATGTGGAGAAGGATATTGGATTTGGTTAATTCCTCTGGCTTCGGGTCATACCAGTATTGGCATTGTTGCTAAAGAAGAAATTCATAGTTTTAAAGAATTTCATACATATCGACTAGCATACAAGTGGCTAGAAAAATACGAGCCAGTATTGGCAAATGCTTTGAAAGAAAAGCAACCAGCAGATTTTAAGAAGATGCCAAAATACAGTTACTCATCCAGCCAAGTTTTCTCTATAAATCGGTTGGCAACTGTAGGTGATGCAGGAGTTTTTCCCGATCCATTTTATTCACCAGGCATGAATTTAATTGGATATGGTAATTCTTTAGTAACTCAAGCGATCGAGCTAGATATAGAAGGAAAACTAACTCAAGAACAAATCGACAAAGCCAATAACTTTTACTTAAGTCTAAACGATAAGATTGCCGAAAGCATTCATAATACATACTCGGTATTAAACCGCCCAGTAATAATGACGGCAAAATTCATCTGGGACCTGGTAACGGGAATGCCGCCAACCTCTTTATTTTTCAATTCTAATTCTCTTTTATTAGACCTAGACAAAAAAGAAGAAATTGGCAAAAATAACGCTCTAATGTCCCAGTTAGCAGAGAGGATGGAACCGTTTTTTTGAGATTGGTCGTCCAAGTCTTTAGGTATAGTTGAATTGGAGTCGATCGATTACTAGAAACTACCATTTTTGTTAAACATACGTTCGCGCAATCTAAAGCCCAACAAGAAAGAAGAAGAATTGATATACGACAGCCAAATGAATTGGGAAAATCTGGAGGAACTGGCTCAAGCTATCTTCTTGTTAGCATTAGAAGACACGATGCCAGAAAAACTAGCTCTACTCCCTCGGCCAATATGGCTGAATGCTTGGGCGATTAGTTTAGACCCCAATAAATGGGAAGAAGAAGGATTGTTCGACCCTAAAACTAAACCACGGGATTTGCAGCCAATTATCAATGCTCTACATAGCAAATTCACGAAAAAGCTAGAGCCAAGAGCCGCTTAATAAAGCATAAATCTTATAAAGTTAAAAAACTAGGAGATCTTATCTATGCGAACGCTTCCCTTAATCGTCTCAGACGAAACCCTCCGGGATGGAGAACAGCAACCGGGACTTTTCTTTTCATTTAAAACGAAACAAACTTTAGCCAAACTCGCCGCCCTAGCTGGAGTCCACCAAATAGCCATAATGCCAGCCATTCACGAAGCCGAAGAACGTTTGCTCAAGACATTGGTAGCAGAGGGCTTAGGGAGTATTATGGCAGCTTCGACAATGCTGGGCAAAAAATTTATCGACCAGTCTAAAGCCTGCGGGGTAGAACGAATTATCCTCTTCTATGCCGTTAGCGATCGCCTTTTACTTCTAAGAGACCCAGAAGCCCGCAATCTAAGCAGTCATGCAGACAAAAAAGAAATTCTGCACCGCGCTCGCCAAAACATGATAAATAAAGTTTTGGAAAATCTGCGCTATGCTACCAGTCCCGAAGTGGGCTTAAAAGTAGTGTTTGCAACGGAAGATGCCAGCCGCGCCGATTTTAACTTTTTAATCGAGTGCATTCGCCAATTCAAACCCTACATCGAACACTTTATGCTCTCCGACACCGTGGGCATCCTCAGCCCAGAAAAAACTTATATCTGGATTCGCGACATTCTAGAATTGACCGACAATACACCTTTAGCAGTGCATTTTCACAACGACTTTGGCATGGCTCTCGAAAATACCATCCAAGCTGTCCTCGCTGGAGCTTCAATGATTTCGGGCACCTTTGGAGGCATTGGCGAACGGGCGGGCAATATCCCCCTAGAACAAGTCTTAAACGGACTGAAATTGCGCTATGGGATAGAAGTAGAGGGGATCGATTATCAAGCCCTCACCAAAGTCACGGACTACCTCGACTCTCTAGGAGCTCGTGCCGCTTCTCCTTACTCGAAAGCAGCCCTTCGTCACGAAAGCGGCATTCACGTCAGCAGCCTTTTACAGGACAAAGAAAGCTACCATATTCTTTCTCACGCCGACCCAGAAATAGGGTTCGGCAAATGCAGCGGTTCTAGCAATTTTCAGTACCTATTTGAAAAACAACTCAAAAAACCCCTCTCACCTGAAGATTACAACCGAATGCGAGACCAAATTAAAGCCCTTTCGGTTAAAGAGCAACGCTGCTTTTCTACTGAAGAAGTTGTCGAGTTATTAGAGGGAGGATTTTTCAATGTCTGAATCGTATCGAGTGGTAGCTCTCCCTGGAGAAGGCATCGGACCGGAAGTAGTAGAGGCTTCTGTAAAAGTTCTCCAGCATTTAGCCAAACTAGAAGGGTTTTCTCTAGTAGTAGAGTATGGCTCGATCGGAGAACTCGCCTTCAACGAAGAAGGCAAATTTTTCCCCCTTCGCACCGCGCAATTATGCGAAGGGGCCGATGGAATTTTGTTTGGGGCCGTAGCTACAGGCGGGATTCTCGAACTTCGGCGACATTTCGACTTTTTTATTAACCTCCGTCCGGTGCGTCCCCTTGCAGCTTTATTAGATAAATCCAGCCTTCAGCCCCACAAGATTCAAGGGGTCGATATCTTATTTGTTCGGGAGTTGGTAAGCGGAATCTATTTTGGGCGATCGGGGCGTTCGGAAGACGAGGATGGCTCCTACGGCTATCATACGATGAAATACTACGACTGGCAAATCCGCCGCGTCGCTAGAGTTGCTTTAGGCAAAGCCCGATCGCGTCGAGGTTTGCTTACGGTCGTCCACAAGGAAAACGCTCTCCCACAAATCCCTTGGTGTAGTTTAGTGCGGGAGGAAGCGGAAAATTTCCCCGATGTTATAGTAGAGTCGATGCTAGTTGATAATTCTGCCATGCAACTGGTGCGCGACCCCAAGCAGTTTGACGTGATTCTGGCAGGGAATCTATTTGGGGATATCCTCAGCGATATCGGAGGAGCGTTGGTAGGTTCCCTCGGGTTATTACCCTCTGCGAGTTTGAACGAGAGCGGGTTCGGTCTTTATGAGGCCATACACGGCACCGCACCAGATATTGCCGGGAAGGGTATTGCTAATCCTTTGGGAACGATTGGTGCGGTTGTCATGATGCTCCAACAGTGGGGAAAAACTCATGCAGCTTCGAGTTTAGTTGAAGCAGTAGAAAGAGTTTTAGCCCGGGGCTACCGCACGGTGGATTTAGCCCCCCAGGGTGAAGAAATTGTAGCAAACGCGGAAACTTTGACGGAGCTGATAGTCCAAGAACTGAGCGAGCTCGGGGACTAGCAATTTAATAATCTACCGATGTTGGGTTGCGTTTCACGAGCGCGCTACCTAAGCTGTTAAACATTTAGTTTTGAGAACTGCTTACCACCCCAAAAGGGTTCTAGCTAGCAAAACTTAAAATCTAAATGCACGTCAGCTTACAAGGGACTGATAGTCCAAGAACTGAGCGAGCAAACTTTTGCAAATAAGGAATAGCAAAAATTATGGAAACCAAACCGAAAGTGTTGATTCTCGGAGATGATATTAATACAGACGATATTACTCCGGCCAAACGGTGTACGAATGGAGACCCGGAGCATTTGAAGCGGTATGCTTTTGAGTATATAATTGGCGAAGGAAATCTTTTGGGCTATGAAGAAATCGAAGCCGGACGCAATTTCGGCTGCGGGTCTAGCCGGGAAACTGCTCCTATTGCTATTAAAGCTGCCGGCATTAAAAAGGTACGGGCTCGGTCTTTTGGGGAAATATTTTACCGCAATAGCATTAATATCGGTCTTCCTTTAGAGATTATCTCCGAGGAGGATAAGAATCCGGTTGTAGAAGCGATCGCTACCGCAGGGGGCTTAATTCCTTTTAACCAAAAACGGCAGAGGGGCGAAGTTTCTGTTCCCCAAAGTTCGACTCCTGCTAGGGCGATGACTATGACAGAAAAGCTTTTGGCGCGGGCTTCTGGCAATGCTTGCGTTCGGCCGGGAGACACGGTGCTTGCTAAAGTAGATCTGGCCATGTCTCACGATGCCGTAGTCGCACCGGTTGCTGAAGTATTTTACGGGGGTTTTGGAGAAGAGGCGAAAGTTTGGGATCCCAGTCGGGTTGTTTTAGTAGCGGACCACTTTATCCAAGTTAACGACGTGCGAGAAGACCCGAAGGCTAATTCTTTATATTTAGAAATGGTCGAGTTTGCCCGATCGCAAAACTGCCATCTGTTGGATTTGGTTTCCCCCGGAGAGGCTGCTGGCATTTGTCATGTCTTGCTGCCGGAAAAGGGTTTTATTTATCCAGGGGCGATCGTGGCGGGAACGGATTCCCACACCTGCACTTACGGTGCTTTTGGCTGTTTTTCTACTGGGGTGGGAACGACGGATATGGCGAATATTTTTGCGATGGGGGATATGTGGGTGCGGGTTCCTCCGACTTTACTTTTTAAACTGGAGGGGGTTTTGCCTGAGTATATTAGTGCCAAGGATATTATCCTGTTTATTCTCGGCAAGATTGGCTGTGACGGTGCTGTAGGGAAAGCGATGGAGTTTCAGGGCAGTATTATCGACCGGATGCCAATGGAGGAACGGATGACCCTCTCGAATATGGCGATCGAGTGCGGCGCGCTCTGCGGCTTAATCGCTCCCGATGACACGACTCGTCAATATTTGCAAAACTGCGGTCAGGATTTATTTGAAGAGGTTGCTAGCGACCCGGATGCTTCTTACGAAGAGATCTATGAGTTCGATTTGAGCGATTTAGAACCGCAGGTGGCTCGTCCTCCCAAACCAGACCAAGTAGTTGGTATTAGCGAGTTGGGAGATGTTCCTATTACTAAGGCTTTTATTGGCTCTTGTACGGGGGGAAAACTTTTCGATCTCGCTCGCGCTGCGGAGGTGCTCGAAGGTCGTCGCGTAGCTCCTGGGGTTAGTCTTTTTATCGTGCCTGCTTCCTTTGAAGTGCGCCAAAAAGCTGAGAATTTAGGATATATGGAGATATTTGAAGCTGCCGGTGCGACCGTTCTTAAATCGGGCTGCGGGGCTTGTATTAATGCTGGATTTGGGATACTAGGTAAGGAAGAGACGGGGGTTTATGCGACTAATCGCAATTTTAAGGGACGAAGCGGGGATGCAACTGCAAAGAATTATTTGGCTTCTCCCCGGGTGGTAGCTATTTCTGCTGTTGAGGGAAAAATTAGCGATCGCCTTGTCCGGTGACGGATGTTATTTTTCTCAACGACGCGAAACTTTATTTTGGGAATTAAGAAAACCGGATTTTTCAAAAAACCGGTTTTCTGGGATAACTTCATGGTTTACCCCACCCCACGTTTAACCCATTAGCGTTATTTTTTTACTCCTAAAACATGAATTACCATGCGTTTATTTTCATCAACAAAACAATCCAACGGTTCTAGTCCTACCTTTTTAGCTAGACTTTGAAAATACTCAACTGGATATTTATAAGAACTCATAAGATGAAACTTTTCACCTTTTTCGATACTTATATTGACACCATCCAAAACAAATTCTTGTTCGCTAGTAGCAATGAGATTATGTTGAAAGCAATAATTTTTGGGAACCCACTCGGGTTGATACTCAAAGGCACCGGGATTAAAATTAGTAGTTGGCAAATCGCGTTTAATCCAGTAAAATACGCTCAACATGGCATTTTTTACTGCTTGATTATTGTAAGCCTTTTTTAATGAAGATTCATTTTGATTGGTATCTTGACCAACTATTAAAAGTCCTTCGGGTTGTAGTGCTTGGGATATCTTTTTAAGAAAATTAAGGCATTGGTTCGTAGAAAGATTAGTAATTGTACTACCTTTAAACCAAACTACCGATCTCTCAAAATTTTTAACTAAATCGATATTTTCAATAAAGTTGTCTTGGATCGGTTTAACTACTATCTCTGGCAACTCATGTTTTAAAACCTCTTCAGCTTGAAGCAAATAAGTTTTGCACAAATCCACAGGAATATAACTTTGGCATTGTTTAACTGCTTTAAGGAAAGGCAAAGTTTTATTTACAAATGGTTTTTGGGTTCCGGGTACAAATTCAATAATATTAGCCCCTTCTGGAACAAATGTTG
>CALKCV010000205.1 GCA_938083405.1 uncultured Microcoleaceae cyanobacterium
AGCTTGAGAAATTCTTGGTAGCGATCGCCTTCGCGCTCCGACAGTCGAGCGACTTCCGCTTCAGTTCGACTGCTCTGAGGGCGACTATAATCATTTTCCATAATTACCCTAACGAGGACTCCGGCTTGGTGTCGTTCCACCAAAGCACGGGCCACCTCGGGCAAGCCTAATTCCTGAACTGCTAGATCTACCGTTGACTTTGCCCCGGCAATAGTATCGACAATAATCCCTTCCAAATTGTCCCCTAGTCTGGCTTGGAGGCGGTAAGGTTCGGTATAAGTTGAAGCTTGCGACTGATTGAAGTAAGCTTCAATAAAGGGGTCTTGGGGTAAAGAGGCCAAGCTTGGAATTGGTTGCTGAAACTCAGACTGCTTTTTGGGACAGGCTGTCAGGCTAATGGCTAAAAGCAAGGCACAGCAAACGCGCAGCGGTACTGACATAAGAGGCACTGGTGTTGAAACGACCCACGGCCTATTTTTCGCGGGCTGATTTTTTAGAAGATTAAGTATTTAATCATAACACCCGTGCTGTCACCTCTAAATTGCAATAATTCTTAACATTAATTCGCCCGAAAATCGAGAGATGGGAAAAACATCTCTTTTGGGATAAGGATATTTGTGGGAATTTTTGCTATTAAAGTTTTAAAGATCGCAATTAGGGAGGTACTAAATTTTTGTTGCCAATAGATTTGTGAAGATCGTCCCTTGTTTGTAAACTGATTTTTTCTGACTCATTCCGATCCTCATTATCAAACTTGATTTAAGAGTAAGAGTTGAGAGTAAGAGTTAAGAGTTAAGAGTTAAGAGCAATAGTCAAATAACCAAGATAGGGATGCATCAAATTTTGAAACTGTCAGATCGTTCGAGCAAAAGCATCGCTCTAGGCTTAACTCCATTGAGAGATGCGACTAGAAATAAGGGATGTGAATGTTTTATGCCTAGAAGAAAAAGAACTTTTGCCTGCGGCCATAAAGGATATGGTAGAAAGTGTCATCGTTGCGAACAAGAACGGATGGCACAAGAAAAAGTAGAACGCGAAATTTCGCAAAAAAAACAGAAAAAACAGGAATGGGAAGCAACTTTTTGTGACGATTTAATAGATCTGAAGGGTCTGCCAGACTATGTGGTAGTAAAAGCTAGATCTATTATTGCGGGCTTAACTGATAACAAGAGTTATAGAGAATACGGGGGTAAAAGGCTAAGACATAATAGGTTTATAGTCAGCATTCCAGTAACTCGAAACTACCGCATGATTTGTGAAGATTACGGCAGTTATGTGGTTCCCCAAAAAGTTATGTCCCACGAGGATTATAACGTTTGCAAGCCGGGTAGTTAGTTCGAGCCATCCAGTCAATTTCACTCAATTCCAGCCGGTAGGTTGGGTGCAACGAGCGTGGAACCCAACAGCAATTAACTTCATAGTTGCAATTGGTACTTTATTAAAGAGCAAGTCTCTTAGTTAAAGCCATCCAGTCAATTCCACTCAATTTCAGCTAAAGGCCAAGCCCCGGAATTTCCCGATGGGCGAACGAGAGGCCAGATCATTGAGGCAATAGAGGAAACTATGCAAATTTACCTAGACTATAGCGCGACAACGCCACCGCGACCGGAAGCGATCGCTGCTATGCAATGCGTCTTTACCCAACAGTGGGGCAATCCTTCGAGCTTACACGAATGGGGTCAAAGGGCGGCGACGATGGTGGAACAGGCCAGAATGCAGGTTGCTGCTATGATTCACGCCCCACCCGATTCCATCGTGTTTACCTCTGGGGGCACGGAGGCAGATAATATGGCCATTATGGGAGTGGCCAGGCGCTATAGAGAACCCCAACATCTGATTGTTTCTAGCGTGGAACATTCGGCGATCGCTCAACCGATAAGATTGTTGGAAAAATGGGGCTGGGAGGTGACTTGGCTGCCAGTAAACCGCCAAGGCAGAGTAGATCCTCTGGATCTACAACTGGCACTGCAGCCGAATACGGTTCTAGTGTCGATAATTTACGGTCAAAGCGAGGTGGGAACTTTGCAACCTATTGAGGCATTAGGTAATATTGCTCGCGCTAATGGGGTTCTTTTCCATACGGATGCGGTTCAGGTGGCGGGGCGTTTGCCGGTTGACGTGCGAAAGTTGCCGGTGGATCTGTTGTCTATGTCTAGCCATAAAATTTATGGTCCGCAAGGTTCTGGGGCTTTGTATGTGGGTAGAGATGTGGAGTTGGTGCCTTTGCTTGGAGGGGGCGGACAGGAGTTGAAACTGCGATCGGGTACCCAGGCGGTGCCGGCGATCGCCGGTTTTGGGGTGGCGGCGGAGTTGGCTGCGGAGGAGATGGCGACGGAAACGCCGAGATTGATTAGATTGCGCGATCGCCTTTTTGAGGCGATGGCGGATAACCCTTTTCTAACTCCGACGGGCGATCGCTTCCACCGACTCCCCCACCACGTCAGTTTTTGTCTCGATCTCCCGGAGTCTGGCGGGGAGGCTGTCACTGGGAAAACTTTAGTGCGCCAGATGAACTTGGCGGGTATCGGCATTAGTGCCGGTTCTGCCTGTCATAGCGGCAAATTGAGTCCGAGTCCGATTTTACTGGCGATGGGTTATGACGACGAGGAGGCTATTGGGGGTATCCGTCTGACTCTCGGAAGAGATACCACCGAAGCCGACATCGACTGGACGGCAATGGTTCTCGACCAAATTTTGGAACGTTCGCTGCCTAAGCGGTTGGCGGTGGTTTAGGCGAAAGAAGTTAGGAACCCCGAAACTACTAAGAAACCCGGTTTTTTGAAAAAACCGGGTTTCTGGGTGGACGGTAAATATCCCTGGCACAAATATATGAAAACCATAAATTACAGTCAAATTATCGATTTAACTCATGTCATCGCCCCCAATATTCCTATTTGGCCGGGAGACCCTAATATTGAGTTTGAACCAGTGGCAGAAATCGCTGAAGATGGTTATTATTTGCGCAGGTTTTCTCTGGGGGAACATAGCGGTACTCATATTAACGCGCCCAATAGTTTTTATCCAGACAAAGAAGGAATAGATAACTACGATCCTTCTTCTTTGGTAGTAGCTGCTAGCGCGATCGATGTTAGGAATAAAACTGCTGTTAATCCCGACTATGTTTTAACTATCGACGATGTTAAAGAATGGGAAAAACAACATACTCTTATAGCTGCTGAAACGGTTGTTTTGCTTTATACTGGTTGGCAGGAAAAATGGAGCGATCGCCTTTCTTTTCTCAACCCAGATAAAGACGGCAAATTGCACTTTCCCGGTTTTGCTGGAGACACGACTAAATTTTTATTAGAAGAAAGAGGAATAGGGGGAGTCGGCATCGACACTCACGGAGTAGATGGCGGTTTGGATGAAACTTTCGCCACTAATAAATTAATACTTTCGCGATCGGGAATAGTTTTAGAAAATCTCAACAATCTCCATCTCTTACCTGCCACTGGGGCGACTTTGGCGATCGGAATTATTCGCTTAAAATCTGGTTCTGGGAGTCCGGTTTCTGTCTTAGCTTTTGTTTAGTTAATACACAAAAAATTCCCACCGTCAATTCAAGGAGAGTTAGTTGTCTCAGAAACCCGGTTTTTTTAAAAAACCGGGTTTCTTGAATTTATCTCGGGGTAACTCTCAAATTAACCCATCAATAAATAAATCAAATTATCAGTTATCGGAAACCCGGTTTTCCTTTCAAAATGAACGAACATCGGACTAAAATTAGCTTCTAAAAAGATATACTCCCCATTAGGCTTTAACCGCCAATCGATTCCCGTCCATTTAAGACCGAACTTTTCGGCGATAACGACGCATTGTTTGGTAACATTTTCCGGTAATTCAACGGCAATTAATTCTGCTTTTTTATCTTCCCGAAAATCTAACGAACCGCTGCGAATTTCAGCAGAATAAACCTTATCTGCAATAACATAACTGCGAATATTAGTACCGGGAATATATTCTTGGAGGGTGACTGGGGAAATGCTTAAAGCTAAGTCTAAACGTTGGCGATCGAGATGTTCTTTAGTTAAAAACTGAGTATGAGAGCCGCCATAAACAGGTTTAAAAATTACTTTAGAGTAGCTGCTGGCAAACTCAATAATTTCGCCTGCATCGTTACTAACAATAGTTGCTGGAATCGTCACCCCGATTTTATTAGCTAAACCTAATTGGAGGGGTTTTTCTTTATGAAATTGATAGGCTTGCCAGGAGTTAACCCATTTTTCGGAAGTAGATTCCATGAAAGAACGCAACACGCTCATAGAATCGTTAGTGGCGATGTTTTGCTGATAGGAGTCGGAAAGTTTGGGAACCTTTACTCCATAAAATGTCCGCCAAAAAATTCTTTTTATTTCCGAGAAAGCTAATTTTTTACCGCTTGGTAAAAGTAGAGAACCAGAGCCCGTCACCGGTTGCCAGGAGATTTTTAACTTAGTTGGGAATTGACGAGTGTCTAAATAATCGTTTTCTATTCCTTTTTCGCTTAAGGCTTTTTTTAAGTAGGCGGCATGGGGTTCTTCCGCGCTGCCTAAGATTAGAATAGTCATGGTTTTGTTTGTAGTAAGCACTTTAGTGCTTTATAAAGAATATTTTTTCAGCATTAAAGTGCTTGCTAGTTTTAATCGCTGAAGCGATTACTACGAACGGTACTAACCCTCAAAAATGAGAGTTGCATCTTGAATGTTAGAAACGTTTTCGACAATAGCCACTAAATCGCCGGCTGCCGTAGAAATGTTGGTCGAATTATTAACAATTGCGAAATTGTAATCTTCGAGGAAGCCCGATAAATGGATTTCGTCGGCACCCACATCAAAGTTTTGAATTAAAGCAAAATCGGCATCGCCAAAACCGACATACAAAGGTTGAGATTGACTGCCGCCCAAGATAAATTCTTCAGTGGAAGTCATACTCGACTCTCCCATCAAGATGTCAGCTTCGCCGCTGCCATTTCCACCTAAAACGATATCGCCGATGGTGGCATCGTAGTCAAAAACGGAAACTCCGGTAATAATAGTATTGTTGCCGAAGGGTTTAACCATATCGTTGCCCGGAGTACCGGAAAAAACACCAATGCGTTCCGCTTCAAATTGCCCGAAGGCTTCGTAATGCCCTAAAAGCGATGGTACGACTCCAGTGTTGACGGCATCTATTAATTGCGGGTAAAGCTCTCCGTAAGCGAGTTCGTTAAAACCACCTTCT
>CALKCV010000206.1 GCA_938083405.1 uncultured Microcoleaceae cyanobacterium
GAAATTAAAACTAAAGTTTTTTCCGAGATGTCCGACAACGGAGAAGGCGATAATTTGGGTAACAATCGGTGGATTTCAATTGTTATTGCCGATAACGGTCCGGGAATGTCGGTGAGGAAACAACAACAAATTTATGATTCTTTTTCTACTGAGAAACGAGCTTTAAAGGAGACGAGTTTGGCGGTTAGCTATCAAATTGTTACTGCAAAACATGGGGGGCAGTTGAAAATGCGATCGGAATTGGGAGTGGGTAGCGAGTTTGAAATTCTTTTGCCTCTGATTTGATTTGCGATACGACGATCGCACAGAAAGCGGGTTTTTTGAAAAAACCCGCTTTCTCAGATATCCCTTGGAACAGATTGCTCTGGAATTACTCGTTATGAGTATGAGTAAAGGTAAAGGGAAAACGAAATATTGAAATATACTTAAAATTGTCAGACCACCTTTTTTTAAGCGACAAAACTACCGTGGCAAATAAAATTCCTATAATTTCATTAATAATTGCTCTTGGTGTATGGACGGGCCTTGTTAAACCGGTTTTTGCACAAGCATTGGTTCCCTATCGAGTGGATATCAAAGGCGAACAGTTGGAGCAGACGGGATTGAGTTTAGTGGAGGAAGCAATTCAACTAGCCACATTCCGACAGTTTCCCATGGCCTTAGCCCGAGCTAGGTTGGCCACTCAATTAGCGCCGAAGGAACCTGGAACCTGGGCCCTGTTGGGTAGTTTATATCTTCAGGAGCAGAAGTGGGATGAGGGCATCGGTGCCTTAGAAAAAGCACTAAAGCTAGCTCCCGATCGCCCGGATCTGAGGTTTATTCTAGGAAGGGCCCACTTCCAAAAAGAGGAATATAAAGAAGCCGTCAAACAAATACGAGCGGGCCTGAAACTAGAGCCAAACAGTCCCGGAGCTTTATTCGATCTCGGCAATGCTTATTACAAAGAGGGGCGCCTGAAGAAAGCGGTCGCCGAATACGAAAAGGCCTTCGAGCTAGAAGAGGAACTATGGCCTGCCATTAATAATATTGGCTTAGTTCGATACGAAATGGGAGATAAAGAAGCAGCCATGGAGCGATGGCGCGAAGCTCTTGCCATAGATGATGGAGCAGCGGAACCCATGTTAGCCTTAGCCGTAGCTCTTTACCAGACAGGAAAAACAGAGGAAGCATTACTAATGGGAGAAAAGGCCCTGCGTTTAGACCCTCGTTATGGCGATATAGATTATTTAGTAGAAAATCTCTGGGGCGATCGCCTGATCGCAGACACCAGAAAATTATTAGCCATCCCCAGTATCGAACAAACTCTCGCGGAAGTCGAAGACGCACAGCCACCCTTTCAAGGTCTGCCATAATCGGTGGGTGCATCTCATATTTGCAAGTTGACTTTTTCTGCCTGCGTTCCAACTGACAACTGACAACTGACAACTGACAACTGACAACTGACTAGCATCAGTAAGTTATTAGTTTTCTTAATTCTTGAGATGCACTCCAATTGACTTTATTCAGGGGGTAAAAGCTGTTTAATCTTCTCTATAAACTCAACATGATCCACCACCGGTTTAGAAATATAGCCATCGGCACCGCTTTCCTTCAAAAAAGATTCGCGATCGCCCGCCATAGCATGAGCGGTGACTAAAATAATTGGTAATTTATTGGTTTCGGGGTCTGACTTAAGAATTTTAGTAATCTTAATCCCATCAACGGGCTTACCTTCGTAAACGCTACGAGCTAAAGAAACATCCATTAAAATCAAATCTGCTTCCCCTGCCTTAGCGATTTGTACCACTTCTTCCACATCTTCGGTATGCTTGACACCCAACCCACCCCGTTTGGTCAAAATCTTAGAAAAAACCCGAAGGTTGACTAAATCGTCTTCTACAATCAAAACAGTTTTCATAAAATTACTCCTAACTAATTACTCCTACTACACTCAGCTACAGCGGTTAGTTTGCTTGGTATTCTAGCAAGACGCTAGCTCGATACAATAACGTTTTCCCTGCGTTATTAGCAGCTTCCATTGTATATTGTTTTTCGTAAAGGATGGCCTCCTGCCTAATTTTCAGGCAGAAGGCCAGCAACCGCAGTCATTTTTAAGGCTTCTCCAAATAAATAATGGAACCGGGTAGTTGGGTCGAACGCAGTGGAACCCAACAATAGTATTGTCTTCTAGGAGATTTTAACTTTTGGAGAGCCCTAATATATTTCAATCCATAATAAGCATTTGGTACAGTCTCGCCCCAGGCCATATCTTTTTTTGGCCAGAATTTAGATGGCATAATTAGATATCGGATCGCGCTAAGACCGAGACAGACCCTACTTCATCATAATCAAAAACGCTATAAATTTTAATAAGCTTGCATTAATTAACAGAATTTTTGTTTAGTCCCAGTTCAGAGAAATTAAATTTCTGGCGAAAATGGCGTCTTAAGTAGGTTGGCAAAAATATTTACACAAGGATTTGCCCTTGCGAACAGGTGCTTTGGCCTATTCGGTATGTAATTAATTTTCCACGGGTACTTAAAAAATACCTTTGAGGGGTCGATCTCTCTGGATAACCACCGCTTCAATTTACCCTACCAGCGGTTTTGCTGTATTCTACCACATCTAGTATTTAAGTTAATCCCATCGAATTGAAAAACGTTATAACAAAAAGCTTTAGTCATGGCCAAACAATTAAATCTACTTTCCGGGCAAATAATCTCTACAGCGCTGCATACAGAAATGCAGCAATCGTACCTAGAATATGCCATGAGCGTGATCGTGGGGCGGGCCTTGCCGGACGTGCGGGACGGGCAAAAACCGGTTCATCGGCGAATATTATATGCCATGCACGAACTAGGTTTGACGCCCGATCGCCCGTTTAGAAAATGCGCCCGGGTAGTGGGAGACGTTCTCGGAAAATACCATCCCCACGGCGACCAAGCGGTGTACGATGCGATGGTGCGGATGATTCAAGACTTCTCCAGTCGCTACCCCCTCCTAGCTGGTCATGGCAACTTTGGCTCCATCGACAACGACCCGCCAGCAGCTATGCGCTACACCGAAAGCCGACTGGCAGCGATCGGCAATGAAGGGTTACTCAGCGAAGTCAGCGAGACGACGGTAGATTTTACGGACAACTTCGATAGTTCCCAACAAGAACCGACGGTGCTGCCGGCACAACTGCCCTATCTGTTGCTCAACGGTTCTTCTGGTATTGCGGTGGGTATGGCGACTAACATCCCGCCTCATAATTTGGCGGAGGTGGTGGACGGTCTAATTGCTTTAATCGATCGCCCGGAACTATCGGATAAAAAGTTATTCGATCTAATTCCGGGACCGGACTTCCCCACTGGAGGGGAAATTGTCGGTACCGAGGGCATCCTTGATGCTTATACCAAGGGGCGCGGCAGCATCCCCATGCGCGGGGTGGCGACTATCGAGCAGGTACCCACTGCGAAAAAGCGGCGGACTAAAACTGCTCTGGTGGTGACGGAGTTGCCCTATCAGGTAAATAAGGCTAGTTGGATCGAAAAGACTGCTTCTCAGGTGAATGCCGGACGCCTCGAAGGTATCGCGGATCTGCGAGATGAGAGCGATCGCTCGGGTATCCGAGTGGTGATTGAATTGAAAAAGGATGCGGACCCTAGCGTGGTTCTCCACCATCTTTACCAACAAACGGATTTGATGTGTAAATTCGGAACGATAATGTTGGCCATAGTTGACGGGCAGCCGCGACAGTTGAGTCTGCGAGATTTGTTGCAGGAGTTCCTCAAGTTTCGGGAAGAGACTTTAACCAGGCGCTATACCAACGAGTTGGAGTCTGCTTCGGCACGGCGGCATACGATCGAGGGTTTGTTGAAGGCTTTAACGGAGTTGGATGCGGCCATCGATATTCTCAGAAACGCTCCAGACGGTCCGACTGCTAAGGTTGAGTTGCAGAATGGTTTGGACTTGAGCGATCGCCAAGCGGATGCGATTTTGGCCATGCCCATGCGGAGGCTGACTGGGTTGGAGAAGCAGAAGCTATTGGATGAGTTTGAGGAGTTGACGGCGAAAATTGAGGAGTTGGAGAAGTTATTGGGCGATCGCCACGAACTGCTTAAAGCTCTCAAAAAGGAGTTGCGTTCTCTAAAGCGTAAATACGCCGATCCTCGCCGCACTCGCATTATTTCGGGGGAGCCGGTTGGCGAGTCGAAAAGGGGTAAAACTGAGGAAGAAACTGCTGCTAAAACTACTAATAAAAAAGGTAAAAGTCGAAAGTCTAAGGGCAAGACGGAGCCGGAACCATTAATTATCGAAGCAACTCCTCCTCCAACGGAAGATATGGTTATAGAATTCAGCCATCGGGGATATGTAAAGGCATTTTCTGCTAAAGCTTTTGAAAAAACTCACGATTCCGCCCTGCCTAAATCTAAGGTTACGATAGAAGAGACCGATGATTTTATTGTCAATACTATAGAGGCTAATACGGGGCAAAATTTAGTTGTATTAACTCGTACTGGTAAGGCTTATCCTCTGAAAGTTAGCGATATTCCTACTGGTTCTTCTCGTTCGCGATCGGACAGCCGGGGAGTTCCTTTAGTAACTTTGCTCTCTCCTTCTGCTACTAAAGATATTTCTGATAGCCTTCGAGAACTGGTGGTGGCGCAATTTGTAATGGACGATGATGCAACGAGTCAAAATTTAGTGATGTTGACCCAGCAGGGAAAGATAAAGCGTTTTTTAATGTCAGAATTGATAGATCTTACTAATCGCGGAATAACGGTTATTAAGCTAAAAGATGATGATGAATTGCGTTATGCCAATCTGGGCTTGGATGGCGATCGAGTAGTTTTGACTTCTTCTTTAGGGCGCTGCTTGCTACTGGAACTTACAGAAGATAGTTTGCCGGTCATGGGTCGAGGGGCTATGGGTTCTGTGGCGACCAGAATGCGCAAGCAAGAGGAGTTGGTCGGTTGCGTTACTTTAGGTATTAAAGAGCATTTATTGTTAATATCTGAAGCTGGTTATGTCAAGCGAATTCCTGTTAATTTGTTGCGGATGGCTAATCGCGGCGGGATAGGTCAAAATGCTTTCCAGTTTGCTACTTCTAGCGATGTCTTGGCGGGGATAGCTGTGGCTAAAGACAGTAGCTTAGTTAAAATGTTAACAAATGAAGGGCGTTTTTGCAAGCTGCGTACTAAATCCGTGCCTGTTTCTGGTAATGGGGGAACGGGCGATCGGTTGTTAAAACTTAAGCGGGATGAAAGGATTGTTAAGGTGATTTGATTTTGGTTTATTTCAGGCTTTTTGTTAGTTGTTAGTTGTTAGTTGTTAGTTGTTAGAGCAATTATTGAATCGGTGAAGTAGATTTACGATCCCCCCCCCGCCCCCCTTAAAAAGGGGGGAGCCAGAGGAAAAAGATTTTACTTGTCGGGTCCGGCCTGAGCAAGATGTTTTGGGAGCATCTCATCAAAGTAAAAATACCAACAGATCGATGCTTTTTGTTAGCGATCGGTGGTTAGTTGTAAGTTGGAACGTTGGACGACCAACTTACAACTAACAACTGACAAAAAGCGTCTAATTCTTGGCTTTCTTAATTCCCCCGATGCTCCCGATGTTTTTCATGACCGGGGGACGAGTGAATGCTTCCGGCTCCCCCCTTTTGAAGGGGGGTTGGGGGGGATCGAAATTGCATCTAATGCGCTCAATAATTCCTATAATGGTTAGTCGTTAAAAGTGCATTTCAATTTTAAAAAAAACCAAAAAACCGATTAACAACTAACAATTAAGCAGATAACAGGCAAGATGCCTGTTCTACGTCGATAAC
>CALKCV010000207.1 GCA_938083405.1 uncultured Microcoleaceae cyanobacterium
ATCCTCTTATCTGGTTGCGGCAAGGTCGTCAATCGGAATTGGTCGAACTAATGGTCGATCGCTTAAGTCAATTTGCCGCTGCTTTTTCGCCTCGAACCGTATTTTATCGTTCGCTAGATTTATTGCCACTGAACCCTTTTAATGAGACATCATCAGATATTGTAGATGACGATATAGGAAAATCTTCTCATAAAATCATGGGTTTGCACGGCACTTTTAGTTATATGTTAGATTCGGCTTTATTCGATTTAGAAATAAAAGTTTTAGAGCGGGTTTATGAGTTGGGTTATAATAACGTACATTTAATTTTACCATTCGTGCGATCGCTAGAAGAATTTGTATTTTGTCGGGGGCGAATTGAAGAGATGTGGAAAGGAAAGCCTTCTAGTTTTGAAATTTGGATTATGGCGGAAGTGCCTTCAGTTTTGTTTTTACTACCAGAATATGTCGAAGCAGGAGTTCGCGGAATTTCCATCGGCACTAACGACCTGACTCAATTACTATTAGGCGCTAACCGCGAACAAGAGCAAATGGCAACTGCCTTACCTCCTTCTCATCCTGCAGTAATGAGAGCGATTAAACAATTAATTTCTATGGCAAATACCGCCGGAATTCCTTGTTCTATTTGCGGCGATGCCCCTGCTTTGTATCCTCAAATAATCGACGATCTGGTGCGGTGGGGGATTACTTCGATTTCTGTTAATCCAAATGCAGTAGAACAGACTTATCGAGCGATCGCTCGTGCGGAACATCGCTTAATCTTGGATGCCCTTCGCCGCCAGAGCAATCTAGATTATTAATTTAAACGGGAGTATTTTCCGGAAAAGTTTTTCAAGCTTAGATAAAAGAGCTATCATCCAGCTTGCCGCTATTAATTCAATATTTATTACTAGCGGTGGCGAAGCTGTAATTTTAACTCAGTTCAGGCTTTCAAAATAACCATGAAACGGAAAATTATCGCAGCTACAACACTCTTAACAGCTATTAGTTTGTTTGCTCCTACAGCAGTTTTTTCTCAGCCGACACTTAGAGGCGATTTAGAAATAACAGACACAGAAGCACAGGCATCGGTCAATCCCAATTTGCCGATAAAGATTAAACTCTTAAACCAAACAGTAAAGTTAATAGAATACGCTCGCTCTAACTCTTATCCTCAGCCTTTACCTCCAGGGGAAACAGTAGAACTTTTAGTCAAAAACAACCCCGACGAAGATTACCTCGCCAGCATTCTAATTAATACTCCAAACTGGACTAATCCGTTGATTTACGATTTTGAAGTGGTGGATAATACAGTCACGGTTAAAATCAAACCAACCACTGCTTCTAATTCCAATCAACAAAAAAGCATTTATATCGATGGAGACGGGCATATTTATGCTTTTTAGAGAATGGCTAGTTGCTAATTGTCAATTGTCAATTGTTAATTGTTGGTTCGGGAGCATTAAGGGAGTTGCAATTTAATAAAATACCGGCTGTTGGGTTGCGCTGTCGCGGAGCCCAACCTACGAGACTGGTACTTTATTTTTTTGCTAGTCCCTAACAACGTTCCAACTGACAACTGACAACTAACAATTAAGGGGTACCCAAATAAATCATGGAGCCGTAGGTTGGGCTCGGTGAAACGCAACCCAACAATAAGTTGTCGTGCATTTAAACTTTATTTTCAGTACAGGCAAGATGCCTGTACTACGGGCATTACACCGAGGGCTTTGGATAAATTTAGATGCCGGGCAGCTTACTATTCTATTTTTGGAGATTTTAATTTTTGGAAGTCCCTAACCCGTATTGCGCATACCAGCGGCGATACCGTTAATAGTTAACAAAGCACCGCGCAACAATTCACCCTTGCTGTAGCGAGAATGAATGACGCCGGGAGTGCCCGTGCCGTGTTGGCGCAAACGTTGTAGCAGAGAGACTTGCAACAGACTCAGGGGAACAATAGTTTGATTGCGCAACTGGACCGATCGCAGCAAATCTGGCTCTGCCTCCAAAAGTCGCTCGTGGCCGGTAATTCGCAGAACCAAATCCCGAGTCAGGTAGTATTCCGTAGCAATTTGCTCGAACAACTTCTCAAAGCGGGGCAGGTCTTCTGGGTTAGAAAGTTCGCGAACGTAATGACGGGCGATCTGCAGATCCACCTTAGCGAGGGTCATTTCTACCTTAGAAATAACAGTAGAAAAGAACGGCCACTTAATGTAGAAATATTGCAGCAACTTGAGATGTTCTTCTGGTTCTTGCTCCAAGAATTCCTTCAAAGCAGTACCAACGCCATACCAAGCAGGCAAGAGAAAGCGGCTTTGAGTCCAGCTAAAGACCCAGGGAATGGCGCGCAGGCCAGAAATTGCTTTTTTCTTATCATTTTTGCGCCGTGCCGGACGGGAGCTAATTTGTAGCTGGCTAATTTCTTGGATGGGAGTTACTTGGTGGAAGAATTCTACCAGGTCTGGCTGTTCGTAGATCAAGGCGCGGTAGCATTCTCGCGATCGCACTGCCAACCCTTCCATAATTTCGTTCCAAACCTCAATTTCGTCAAACCCTATCTGAAGCAAACTAGCTTGCATTACTGCCGTGCTGACTTTTTCTAGGTTGTAGAGAGCTAACTGGGGCAGGGAATATTTAGAAGCCAAAACCTCCCCTTGTTCGGTAATTTTAATCCGTCCGTCGATGCTCTTGCCCGGTTGAGCGAGAATAGCTTTATAAGCAGGACCGCCACCGCGTCCCACCGAGCCCCCGCGCCCGTGGAATATCCGCAAAGAAACGTCATATTTTTCCGCTACGTCGTAGATAGCTTTTTGGGCTTTATGAATTTCCCAATTACTGCTGAGGAAGCCAGAATCTTTATTGCTATCGGAATAGCCCAACATTACCTCTTGGACGTTGGGAGTTAGAGCTTGCATCTGGGCGATCGCCTCCCCAGTCGGTGTTGCCGAGGGAGTTGTGCCTTCTAATTTATCGTACCCCCCTGCAAGGAGGGCTCGATAGAGGGGCAGATCGAAGAGATCTTTCATCACCCTGGGGGCGTTTCTCAAATCTTCGACGGTTTCAAATAGCGGCACTATGTGAATGCTGCTGCTGCCGGTAGCTGGATCGTAGAGTCCCGCTTCTTGAGCTAGCAGCAGCACTTCTAGCAAGTCGCTGGCATCGCGACTCATGCTGATGATATAGGTTTGACAGATTTCTGGACCGAACTCTTGCTGCAATTTCCGCACAATGCGGAGGGTGTTGATAATTTCGCTGGTTCTTTCGCTGAATGGCAGTTCTGCGGGAATGAGAGGACGGCGGGTTGGTAGTTCCGCTGTCAGCCATTCGATTCGTTCTTCCTCAGACATTTCCTTATAAGGTTTGGGAAGAATTTCGAGGTATTGAGTAATTTCGTCGATCGCTGCTTCGTGGACCGAAGATTCTTGGCGAACGTCGAGTCGCGCTAAAGTGAAGCCAAAGATTTCTACTTGACAAAGTAGTTGTTCTAGGTCGCGACAGCTTAATCCAGTTTCTTCGAGGTTCCGCTGAATTAGCTGCAATTCTGCCAAAAACTCCGTCCCAGAACGGTAAATACCGATCGCTTCTCCCCCTTTTATTTCTAGTTTTTCTTGTAGCTCTTCTCCCTGGTAGAGCCTCCAGTTGCGATCGCGAGTTTTTTCCAGACGCTTTTGGATGTAGGAGAGCTTTAAGCGATAGGGTTCTTGCCGATAGCGAATGGCTAATTTATCGTAGATTTCCGGCATTTGTACGCGATCGCGATCGAGAGATTCCAGGAGTTCTGGCAAGACATCGCTCCAATGCAACGACAAGCTCAACAATTCGCTCAACCGTTCTACTGCTTCTATGTACTTACCTAAAACGATATGTCTTTGATAGCTTGCTGTTTGCCAAGTTACCTGGGGCGTACAGAATGGGTTCCCATCGCGATCCGATCCCACCCAAGAGCCAAACTTGCAAAAATCGTAACTGGGCGGTTTTAGATACGGAAAGGATGCGCCCAAGGATTGTTTTAGCCTGAGATAGAGATGGGGAATGGCATCGAATAGGACTTCTTTGAAATAATGGAGAGTAGTCTCTACTTCGTCGAGTACGGTTGGTTTGAATTGATGAAGCTCGTCGGTGCGCCACCACAGGCGAATTTCTTCTGTCAGTTGTTCTTTGAGAGCTTGCGTTTCCCAGGATGAAAGCACGGACAGGTCGCTATCATTATCTGCCTTTAAGTCTTGGATGTTTTCATCTATGGTGTCAAGTTTTTGCAGAATCTCCGCTATCCGTCGCTGTTTGGTTCGGATGGTGTGTCGGACTATTTCTGTGGGGTGGGCTGTAAAGACCAACCTGATGTCGAGCTTATCTATTAATCGCTGGATTAGTTGAGATGGCACGTTGAGGGTCCGCAATAGGGGAAATAGATGATGGAAGGTGCCTTCTCCCTGTTGCTTATTTTTATTATCGCTCCAGATTGGCATTTTGCCTAATTGGGGCCACCATGCTTTGCTCTCTTCTTTATCATCGAGCGCATTTACCGTCCCAGAGGAACTTTTGCCCGAGTATGCTTGTTGTTGGGAGCGTTGCTCGTAGTGCTGTTCGACTATGTTGATTAGCTGGAAGTACAGAGCGAAGGCCCGGGCCGCGCGAATGGATTCTTTGAGGTCTAGTTTTTGGATTAGTTCTAATACCTGGGAGTCTAAGAAATTAATTTGTTCGGCGGCGCTATCGATGGAGCGCATCTTTTTGAGTATATCTACTAACTCTTGCCCGCACTCTTGGCGCAACACCGATTCCCACAAGTCTTCTACTATTTTTATGCGATTGCGCAAAAATAAATCGCAGGTCGTGTAGGCTTCTTTTTGCCATATTTGTTCCCCAGCAGTCTTTTCTGAGGATTGCAATAGTACATTCATATTAATTTTTCCTCAATAGTTATGGAAATAGTTTTACCGAAATAGTTAAAAAGATGCAAATGTTGTGGGTGCATCTCAATTTTGATATTGCCCAGAAATTATCGCACGCTTTTTTTGTGGTCAGTCGTTAGTAGTTAATCGCCCCACTAACCACTAACGACTGACCACAGCTCTTTTAAATATCCGTATTTTTACTTCGATGAGATGCTCCCCATGTTGTCTTTTTTTTCAACTATTTGTCCCACAAACAAATATATCTGCTTTTTACTTTGCATTTCATCTTTGCTAAAATACGGATATTTATTGTTCCGCGATCGCCTTTACCCTTCTGTTATTACTATTTTTCAAGTAAGATTACTCGTTCTGAGTACGATGGAAGGAAATTCGATTGTTTCAATCTCAGATGAGAGAACCCGATCCCCGGTCTTTTTTATTTTTTCTCTACTAGAAACACTTAGCTGTTCGCTGTATTTGTGACCTTACCATTTAATGTATTGATCGTTTTTTACACCCAATTTTCTGTATCCAAAAATACATTTTTCTGGTAATGCCCTATTTATAAGGAGTTGGGCTTTAATTAGTCTTCATCTCGGGCAGTTAGAAAGTGGCCACCCTCTGCTTAGGGGTTTGAGAAGTTAAAGCGGCAATTCTCTACCCCACAGTCAAAAAAACATGAGAGCATAAGGATGACCCGATCTTCTTAATTAACAATAGTTAAACATCTTGTTGAGACTCTGGAAAATCGAGTATATGCAGGCGATCGCCTCGGAATATTTCTTCGCTCGACTCCCCCAAGCTGGACATTAACTCCCCTACGCTTCTACTGGCCAAGATACCTAAGACTACTGGTGCTGTGGCCAGGCTCAATAAAATATCGGAAGATATTTGAGGTTGAGAAACCTTTTCAACAGATGGCCCTGGAAAATTTTCTTTAAAAGAAGATTGCATAAATACCTCGCTTTTGACTTATTTTTACTTATGGAGTTAGCAATTAAAATTCCTTTTGTTTCAATTCAACGAACGACAAAAAAAACAACGCTTTTTAGATTTTAACACCTGATTTTGAGATAAAAATTTAGCCGCTCGCCGACCCTAATAATCAAATTACAACCGGGTATAAGACTGGCGCGGGCGCGAGAATACGACTTAAATAAAATTGGTTGTTGGCTGGAGCGAAACACGCTCGCCAAGATAATCGGTAGCGAACGACCGCCGCAAGTCCCTAAATTCTATGCCAAACCTAGTTAAAATCATTTTAGCTGGCAGCAATTTTAATCAATTTTAGACATTGGATTTTATTCCTACTCATACCAATATAGGATTTTGTGAAGTAATAGCTAGAGTTGGAGTGGAAGTAGGAGTAAAAGTAGGAGTAGGAGTATTAATAAAAAGAATCAAAAAATAATGAGAGAAAAGCCATCCCAATTAACCAAATGGGCAGAGGAGGCCTTAGGACTTCCAGAGGTACTGGTACAGGTAAGGTTGCGAGGCAACCAACTTCATATTCTCTGCGAGGGGGAGCTATGTCCCCGAGAAGATTACTCAGTAGCTCGGTTTTCAGAGGCCTTGGCCGCAGGCAATATAGAATCTTTATTACCCGATCGCAAATCCCCAACGGGCTCTCGTATTTATCAAATATTTATTTGCGGTAGGGCATTAGGCGATCGCCGTCCAGATTGGACTGTAAAACTCGATACCAACGGCTATTGTCCGACCTCTGCTAGCTTCCCTGCCGTTAAGGCAGAAGCAGAAGCAGAAGCAGAAGCAAACAGAAAAACTCCTTTAAAAACAGGTAATTGGTCGAGTGGGGGCCAGAAATTTTCGGGGAGTGGGAGTCTGAGTGCGGCTTTAGAAGAAAAACAAAAACCTCTGGTAACATCGAAAGTCCCGAGCATTGGCGAGAGTCCCACAGAAGTTACCCTCAACGCTACGAGCAGAATGGGGGCCATCGAGCGGCAAAAAACTGCTGTTTTAACTGCTCCTGTGCCCCAAAAGTTAAATGAAGAGGGGGCTATTGCGAATACTGGGGACTACAGGGGGAATAGAATTCCTTCGACTGTAACTTTTTCAGAAGAAGAAGAGGTAGCTGGCAAGTCCCCAAAAGAAATAGCCACTTATCTGAGCGAAGTATTGGGCGGGTTGGGCATTTCGGTAAATGTCAAGGTCGAAGAAAAGTACAAACAGAAACAAGACGCAGAAATAGGAGTTGCCGGGAAGGGAGAAACTGAAGTAGCGACGGCGGAGGCTTTAGCCGCTACGAATTTTAAAAAATCTAAAACAAAAAAAAGATTATGGGTAATCTGCGAGGCCAGTTATAGCCCCGATCCATCTCTACTGGCGGAACCAGTAGCCCAAAGACTGCGGGAACTGAAATTAAGAGATTTCCGCGAGGCTTTAATTTTGCTGCAAGTTCGGGGAGAAGCAAAGCCAGACTGGATGTTGCGGGTGGATCTGACGCCATCGGCGCG
>CALKCV010000208.1 GCA_938083405.1 uncultured Microcoleaceae cyanobacterium
AGATAACCGATATTCGGATCGGCAATATAGATGAGAGGATTGCCAAAGCCGAGCAAAACTCGCAGGCAGAGTTCCGCTAAGGCCAACAATCCCAAAAGAACAGCTAAGATTGCTAGTAAAAGTTTCATCAGTCGATCGCTATTGAAAAAGCTAAAATTGTCAAGCTCTCAGGACTATTGCTCGTCAAAGGAAAAAAGCCGTAAGAGAATTGCGGATGCTTAGTTCCCTGCGGACAGAAATACGTTTTTTTGGCCTTAGTCCTATCTCTTAAGTAGTCATGCAAAATTAATTACATAAAATTATTGCTTATTTCCCCTTCCCAACAGGCACTCTTAAATAATTTGCCTGTTCCGCATGTAATTAATTTTGCACAGGTACTTATCAAAAAACATTTCTTTTGAAGCTATCGTTAAGCTTGCGCCCCAGTAACGAGTAAAATAGGAAACTCGTGCAAGATTTGGCTAAACCCGTGGACTTACAACAAACCTTCAAAACCAAAAATCCGATTATTGGAGTCGTACATTTACAGCCTTTGCCCACCTCAGCGCGTTGGGGCGGAGACCTTCAAGCTGCGATCGGTCGGGCAGAAAGAGAGGCCACTGCCCTTAGTGCTGGTGGGGTAGATGGCATTATAGTAGAGAATTTTTTCGATGCCCCTTTTGTCAAGGATAGAGTCGATCCGGCAGTGGTAAGCGCCATGACTCTATCGATCCAGAGAATTAAGAAATTAGTGCCCCTGCCCATTGGCATTAATGTTTTGCGCAATGATGCTTTTAGCGCAATGGCGATCGCTTCTTGCACTGAAACCCAGTTTATCCGCGTCAACATCTTAACCGGTGTCATGGCCACGGATCAAGGGCTGATCGAAGGAAGGGCCCATGAATTGTTGCGGTATAGACGAGAACTGGGCAGCGATGTCAAAATATTAGCAGACGTGTTAGTCAAGCACGCTCGGCCTTTGGGCTCTGTGAATTTAACCGTAGCAGTACAGGACACTATAGAACGGGGTTTGGCCGATGGCATAATTCTGTCTGGCTGGGCTACTGGTAGTCCTCCGACTTTAGAAGATCTCGAACTCGCTAGTGCTGCTGCTGGCGACACTCCTGTTTTTATTGGCAGTGGAGCAAATTGGGAAAATATTCCAGATCTGATCCGAGCTGTAGATGGTGTAATTGTTTCTAGTTCCCTCAAACGACACGGACGCCGAGAGGAACCGATAGATCCTATTCGGGTCAGTCAATTTGTGGAAGCAACTCAGCGGAGTCTTTCGGCTAAGTTGCAAGATGAGAGTCGCCTGCGAGAACGAGGAGCGAAAAACCTGCCTTCCTCCATTAAGAATCCTAATTATCAATTCTAACTAACTCGCCTGTTTCAAATGCTGAAAACAATTGACAATTGATAATTAACAATTAACAATTAACAATTGAAAATTCAAAATTCAAAATTAATAGTTAACAATTAACGGTTTCCCTTGGGAGCATCTCAGAGATGCTCCCGGTTTAAAGCCTATCTTTTTAAGTATAAATCAACCCAAAATTGTCTCAATCTTCAATTCCGTTATTGTAAGAAATCGGTAATCGTTAATTGTTAATTATTAATTATTAATTGTTAATTGCTGAAAAAACTATCTTTGTTTGGGGAAATGTTTAAACTATCGACCCGATTGAGAAAGAAAGCTCTCAAAAAACTCAAGCAATGGAAATGGGAAAAACACCGAGTTATTTTAACATCTTCTGCCGTAACAATAGCGATCTTAACCATCCGTAGCTTGGGGCTATTGCAGTCTTTTGAATGGGCAATTTTAGATGAATTTATGAGGTGGAGACCTCGGGAACCAGTTGACGAAAGAATAACGATTGTAGGGATTAACGAAACAGATTTACAAAAATACGGCTACCCTATTTCCGATAAATTATTAGCTGAATTATTGGAAAATTTGCACTCTTTTCAACCTCGCGCGATCGGTCTGGATATTTATCGGGATTTGCCGAGCGAACCAGGTTATGCGGAGTTAGTAGAAGCTTTTCGAACTATCCCGAATTTAATTGGTATCGAGCAAATTGCCAATGCGGACCTGATCGGAGTAAAGCCCCCCGAAATTTTGAAAGAAAAAGATAGAGTGGGTTTTAATAATATTCTAATTGATGATGACGGCAAAGTACGGCGAGGTTTGCTTTATTTAACTCCTCCCAACGGTAAACGTTATCAAAGTTTTCCTTTAAAGTTAGCTTTAATTTATTTAGACAACGAAGCAATTTTACCTCAAGCAGACCCGAAAACGGGTAATTTAAAGCTAGGAGGAGCGGTTTTTACATGGTTTAAGGGAAACGATGGAGCTTATATTCGCGAGGACGATCGCGGCTATCAAATTTTAGCAAATCTTCGGGGTCCCAATGGTAGTTTTGACACCGTGTCAATGGAGGATATTTTCTCAAAAAAAGTCTCTCCAGATTTAATCCGCGATCGCCTAGTTTTAATCGGTCATACGGCGGCTAGTATCAAGGATTTTCACAACACTTCTTACAGCGGTAGTTTTTTCGGTAAATTAAAAAAAATATCCGGTGTCGAACTTCAAGCTAATTTTGTAAGCCAGATTTTAAGCGCGGCAATTCAAGGTCGAAATCTTATCAAAGTTTGGCCGGAAACTCTCGAATGGTTGTGGATTTTTGCTTGGTCTTTGGTAGGGGTTAATTTAAGTTGGAAATTGCGATCGCCGGAAGGTTCTATTTTCAGTATGCTCGTCGTTGCTATCGGCATGACGGGCCTCTGCTATCTGGCTTTTATCGTGGATGGTTGGTGGTTGCCGGTGGTTCCACCAATTTTGGGTTTGTTTGGTTCTGGTTCTGCTATTCTCTTGTATCGGGCTCGCTTGCAGGAAGAATTTAAGCGCTCTACAGAGTTTTTACAATCGGTTATCGATGCCATTCCAGACCCAGTTTTTGTGAAAGATATTAACCATCGTCGCATCGTCTTAAATCAAGCTTATTGTCGGTTTATTGGCTATCCTTTAGAAGAACTTTTATCGAAAACAGATCGCGATTTATTTGCCCCAGAAGAAGCGGAGATTTTTTGGGAGCATGATGAGTCAGTTTTCAAACATAATAAGGAAGAGGAAACAGAAGAACATTTCACGGATGCGGAGGGGGTTACTCATATAATCGCTTCTAAAAGATCTATTCACAAAGATGGGGCGGGCAACGTATTTTTGGTGGGGGTAATTCGAGATGTTACCGAACGCAAAGAAATGGAAAGGCAGCTCAAACAATTAGCATCTGAGTTAGAGCTCGATAATAATAAACTTAGAGTTTTAAAAGATACTTTACAGCAGCAAGCAGACCGCGATCCTCTTACCGGTTTGCCCAATCGTAAATTGTTCCGCGATCGCCTGAGTCAATCTTTAGAATGGGCGGCTAATAGTAATAAATTAGTAGGCTTACTGTTTTTAGATCTAAATGGATTTAAGTTAATTAACGATACGAAAGGACATAGTATTGGCGATCTACTTTTAAAAGGCGTTGCCGAAAGGCTTCAAGGATGTTTGAGGGGCAGCGATACGGTTTCTCGACTCGGCGGTGATGAATTTACGGTTATTTTGCCGGGCATTCCTAACGAAACTATTGCCCAGACTGTTGTTGAGAAAATCCGCGCTACTATCAGCGAACCTTTTGAATTGGAAGGTCATATTGTTCGGGTGAGTATGAGTATTGGCGTGAGTTTATATCCCACTGACGCGGAAGATATGGACGCTTTAATCGACCGCGCTGATGTAGCGATGTATGCGGATAAAAAACGCTCTAAAACACTCGCTCGTTAACAATTAACAATTAACAATTAACAATTAACAATTATTGGGTTGCGAGTAACCTTACTCGCAACCAGAAGAGCGAAGCAAAAACCTACCGCAGCCCAGAAACCCGGTTTTTTAACAAACTGGGTTTCTTAATTCAATACCTTCGCCAAAAAGAAAAAATACCATTTGTAGGTTGGGTGGAACGTAGTGGAACCCAACAAAATCGTTGGATTTTGCTCGTTGATGTTGGGTTCCCCTTCGCGTGCGCGCTACCTACAAGAAAATGGCGAAGGTATTGTTAATTCCAAATACCATACGCACCCGATCGCGTTTAAACGCGATCGCGCTGGTTTCCTTTAGCGGCATTCTTCTCCAAAAACTGAATAATTTTTCCCGCAACATCCACTTCAGTATATTTCTCGATACCTTCCAAACCAGGGGAAGAATTAATCTCCATGACTACAGGGCCGTTATCGGAGCGTAACATATCCACCCCTGCCACTCGCAAACCCATAGCTTTCGCCGATCGTGTTGCAGTGGCTCGCTCTTCGGGACTTAATTTTATTTTCTCGGCGGTACCCCCACGGTGCAAGTTGGAACGAAACTCGCCCTCGGCACCTTGTCGCTTCATGGAGGCTACTACTTTATCTCCTACCACAAAGCAGCGAATATCGGCTCCTTTGGCTTCCTTAATAAACTGCTGCACCAAAATATTCGCATCCAAGCCGCGAAATGCTTCAATTACCGACTTAGCCGCTTGATAAGTTTCCGCTAAAACTACGCCTATTCCCTGGGTGCCTTCTAATAATTTAATCACCAAAGGAGCGCCACCGACGATATTAATCAAACCCTCAATATCTTTAGTGGAATGGGCGAAGCCGGTCACTGGCAG
>CALKCV010000209.1 GCA_938083405.1 uncultured Microcoleaceae cyanobacterium
GATAGAAAACTGTTAAGACAGTTAACAGAATTGTTAGAATATGGTAAATATGTGTTGCTGCTATATCAAACGGGGCAAGAATTACAAGAAATATCGGAAATAAGATCTCGGGCAATAAGAGCGATCGCCCAAACCTGGCAAGACAACGAAGAAACTTTACCCTGGCTCAAAAGCATTGTTAAGTCCAACGAAAATCCAGAGGTAAGAGCCACAGCACTCCTAGAATTAACGCGCTTATTTACTCCAGATATTCACCTTCTAACGAACCTCGCTGAAATCGATAAAAGTCCGGAAGTCCGCAGCGTAGCATTACAAGAACTAATGCGCGTATTACCCGGACCAGATCTAGAACTTCTAAAAAGCGTCGCCTACTCAGACTATAGTCCGGTAGTACGCAAAGCAGCACTACAAGAGTTAGGAAAGATTTCTGAGAATCGCGATATCTTAGAATTGTTAAAAATAAAAGCTAAAAAGGATGAGAATTTAACGGTAAGACTGGCAGCCGTGCGGGAATTAGCTAACAGGTGGCCGATGGAACCGGAGACTTTAGCAACCGTGGAAAAAATGTTACTGGAGGGATGCGCTAGCGAGCGAGCAGTGGCGATCGCAGAAATAGCCTTCCATTGGCCGAGGAAACCTAGAACATTAAAATTGCTCAGAGCAGCTATCAAAGGCGATCGCAACCAAGAGGTGCGCCAGAAGGCGGTGGAAGAGCTAGCGCGGATATCCTCGGATACAAATACTTTGTTATTGCTGAAAATTTTAGCTGAGTCCGACAAAAGTACGGCGTTAGAGGAAGCGGCAGTCCAACAGATCGCCAGAAGGTGGAAAGACGATCCCGAAACTTTAGCTTTTCTCAAAAAGTTACTAGAAAGCGATGGGGATGTCATAGTTCGTTCTATAGTCGTGCAAGAAATCGCTCGTGGATGGCGATCGCATCCAGAAACGATCTCGCTGCTAAAAACCATCGCCGAAAAAGACGAATACTGGGTATTGCGCCAGACAGCAGTGCAAGAAATAGCCGAAGGCTGGGTGGAAGATGCAGAAATTTTGAATTGGTTAAAAAATTTGGCTGCTTGCGACGCTCAATTCAACGTCCGCGAAGCTGCCATTCGAGGAATAGCCAAAGGTTGGGAGGACGATCCTCAAACCCTGGATTTTTTGAAAACCTTAGCTTTGTCGGAAAAGGATACATATTTATTAACCGTAGAAGTAGAAGAAATAGCCCGCCGGTGGCGTCACCGTCGGGAAATTTTACCTTGGTTGAAAACTTGGGTACAATCTTCAGACCCCGCCGTGCGACAGACGGTAGTGCAAGAAATAGCCTCGGGGTGGCCCGAGGATGGGGATACGGTGGTGTTTCTGAAAAATCAAGCGGAATTAGATCCCAGTGCGACGGTTAGACAGGCGTCTTTACAAAAACTAGCTAGGAGATGGGATAGAGATCCGGAGACGGCGCGGATTTTGAAAAATATCGCTCGGTGGGACGAAGATTCTCAAGTGCGTGTTGTGGCTATATTGGAGTTGTTGCGCGGTTGGAAGGATGAGGCGGAGACTTTGGAGTTTTTATGCGATCGCGCGGTTAACGATCCCTACAAGCAACGAGGTTTGTTTTTGTGCAATCCTCGCTTTGCCGCAGTGGAGGCACTGATAGAACACTATCAACAGGATCCCAGAAGTATGTCGATTTTGCGCGATCGCTTAATCAACGACCCAGACGAACAAGTACGCGGCCTGGCAAGCAGAAGATTAAACGGCTAGTCATAACAATTAACAATGAACAATGAACAATTAACAATTGGGCTAAACGCTTAAAACAATTGACTTTACTGGCTTTGCTTTTTCGATCCTCTTGTTTTTGGGCGCGGTCATTTATTGCGACTCGATCTTAATTGTTAATTGTTAATTGTTAATTGTTAATTATTTAAAACCTCTCGCTCTTCAACCGCACCTGTTCCCCGTAATTCAACAACATATCCAAAGCGGCCAAACGATTCTCCCAGGCTTGCACCTGTAGGGGGCGATCGCTCGCGTTCGATCGCATATAAACCCCAAACTCAGATTGCAAAGTCCCCAAACTCCTTTTAGCCTTTTCCAACCTTTTCGCAGAAGGACTTTTAGCCAATTCCTCCAGATCCCTTTCCAAATCTTGAGACTGTCGGCGCAAATCCTTTAAAGCCGATTTACTAATTTCCAACTGGTCCTCAGCCAAGAGAAGCCCCCACTCCTGTTTGAGCGATCTATAGCGCGCCGCAGCCGCTAAAAATGGTTGGCGATAGGGAATCGGCCCTTCCACCAGATGAGCCCGACGGCCCGTACCCAAAAAAGTAAAATCCCGACTCTCTCGCGCGGACTCCGGTCCTTGAGTTCTCAGCAAAAACCGCTCAAACTCCCCATAAATCCTCTCCGCAGCAAAGATCGAATAACCCCCCGCAGGCAGATCTCGCAATGCCTGAACTTGGTCGATCGCTATAATTTCTGAGATATTCAAAAGCTTAATAGCCGGCGCTATCAAAGCATGACCCAAATGCTCTTCATTAATAAGAGGTCCAGCTAGCTGCTGGAGTCTATTAGTATCCAGAGCATAAGTCATCGGCGTCAACAAATCCACATCCCCTCGCCGAGTCCAAGTTTCCCACTCCTGCTGAATCTTCCAGAGGCGTTCTTGCTTGGGTATAGGAAAAACCGCAGCCGAGAGAATCGCATCTGGATACCTCAGTCGCAACATTCGCGAAACATCGGCAACAAAAGTATTAATCTTCTCAATGCGAAACTCCGTCCACTTCCACCACATCTGGCGATCGCCCGTCGGCGAAATCTCCATCGGATCGACACCGTGCAACCTTTGGAATTCCAAGCGTCCGTAGCTGCCGTAACCGTGAGTAAAATTAGCTCCTGGGTCTTGAAACGGATAGCGAATGTAGTCCAGATGAATCCCATCCACCTTATAGCGATTGGCAATTTCGTCGATTAACCGCATCAAATATTGACGAACTTGAGGATTGGCAGGATCCATATAAGTTTTACCATCGTTAGGATGGCGCTTGCGTCCTCGGTTATCGGTCATCACCCAGGTCGGATGGGCCGCTATTACCGGTCCTAAGTAATCCTCCGACTGCTTGGCAACTACATTATGAGCTTTATTCCCCACGGCAAAAGTCCAGAGCCAGGCGTGGAGCTCCATATTGCGTTCCTTTGCCAATTTCACCGCCGCCTCCAGAGGATCCCACCCCAAAGTCAGAGGGTTTTGTTTGGGGGCGACCGAACTCGGATAGATAGCATAACCGGCATTGATCGTTTCAAAAAAAACCGTATTGATGCCAGCAGCAGCAAGTCGGTTAAACACCCCCGCCAAACCTTCAGGCGATCGCGCCCTAACAATAGTACCTCGATCTAACCACACGGCCCGAATTTCTCCGGCCGCTCGCAGGCCCTCTCTGGGATAATTTTCCCATAACATTTCTCTTGCCTCAAGCCACTGTTGGCGGGCAAGGTCGTATTTTCTCTCTCGCACCAACTCGGGCAAGTCTTCGATCGCCTTCTGCGTCTTCGCTGCCACATCGGCTAATTGCTGTTTCCATCCCATTCCGCCTCGTTCCATAAAAGTTGCATCCGCCCTACTGGATGCCAGTAAATTCCGGTCGTCGTTCGCGAAATCCACATCTACTCGCGCAGAATTAGCTGCTATGAGGGCGTTTTCAAACCTAGCCAGGAGATTTTTTAACTCCTCAACCATTGCATTCGCTTGCGCGTTGCTAATAGGTTCGCCCCCGGGAGCGACTTCTAACCCGGGCGGTGCCGATCGCTCGGAAGGAGGCTGTCGTCGGGATGGCAGAGTTCTGAGCAAGTCGGTTATGGGGGGGCGGCGACGTACGGCGGCGGTATTGTCGTTCTCTGGTTCCTCCGTTCGATCTGTCCTTACCCCCCTTACTAACGGCGGGAGCGTTTCTTCTGGAAGACTTTCTCTTGTTACCTCCAGAAGACTTTCCCTTGTTTCTTCTGGCAGATTTTCTCTTGTTACCTCTGGCAGATTTTCTCTTGTTTCTTCTGGAAGACTTTCTCTTGTTACCTCCAGAAGACTTTCTCTTGTTTCTTCTGGCAGACTTTCTCTTGTTACCTCTGGCAGATTTTCTCTTGTTACCTCTGGCAGACTTTCTCTTGTTTCTTCTGGCAGACTTTCCCTTGTTTCTTCTGGCAGATTTTCTCTTGTTACCTCTGGAATACTTTCCCTTGTTTCTTCTGGTATAGGAATAGAGCGATCGCTAACTTGCGAATTCCCAGTTGCCAAACTTGAATAACGGTTTAAGACAGCTTGCATCCAGGCAGCATCGACCGAAGCATCCGCACTTCTCCCCCAATGCCACCCCAGATAAGTAGCTCGCTGCGTAATAATGACCGCCGAGGAACCGACACCGTCTTGCCAAGTTGCAGCCGTAGTGCTATTTAACCCAGACGGAATTAAAACAGCCCCTTGGACCGTAACGTTAGTTTTTTCCTGCGGCACCCAACCGGTCGAGCGCGTGCAACTGACATCCAGACAGCGGTTGATACCTTCCGGCGAAGCAGGTTGGTTTAGTTCAAAGGCCCAGTACGAACCGAGGAGCGATCGTAGCTGCTGGCGCACCCTAGCGGAGGATTTCCGACCTATTGGCCCGCTGGCAATTAAACGCCCCCCTCCATCGACCCATTCTTGGAGCGCTTGTAATTGCGCGTCGGTCACGGTTTCCACGTTAGGCAAGAATAAAACAGCGATGCCTTTTAAATCTTCTCTACTATTAATTTCTTCTAATTTTATTGCCTGATAGCTAATAGAATTTCCTTCCAGTCGCGCCGCAATTTCGTTCCAGTTCTCCTCGTTACTCTCAGTTTTAACTACTCCTAGCAAAACATTAGCTTTGGCAGGAGTTGGCAAAAGCAATGTTAAACCTATTAAACTAGCTGCCAAAGCAGGTAGTATTTTGTGTTTGAGTCTTTGAATTTTGCTCATCAATTAAGTAGTTAATAATTAACAATTAACAATTAACAATTAACAATTACTGGACGGGAGCAGGTCAGTTTTGTCAATCAAGCGCTTCCTTTATTGATGAGGTACAATATTTTATCCCCCCTAAATCCCCCCACATCATCGGGTGGACTTTGATGATTCTTCTCCCCCCGCATCATCGGGGGGCCGGGGGGGGAAGAATTTTTCGTACCTCACCGATTCAAGAATTGCTCCCTATTTTTTCTGCCAACTAACAACTGACAACTGACAACTAACAAAAACCGGCAGGTTTTTGGTTCGCTTCAAAAGTGACCTGCTGCCTTACTGGACTTCCTCGTTTACTGGGAAGCGATCGATTAACTGTCTGGCCCTAGCCGCATTCTGACGCAAAGCGTCCGATGCGTAAGGAACGTGGGGTATCTGAGATAATAGATCCAAAGTCCGGCGCAAAATCCGGACCGCATCCCCCTCATCCAAACTCGTATTATCCACCAATTCGAGCCAATCAACTCCCAAAGCCCACTGTTCCACCAAACTAATTAAATCCCACTCCAGCCAGACAGGCAAGGCCACCTTATATCGGCGTTGAACCTGAAACAGTCGCCGCCGGAGATTCTGCAAGCTCCTCAAAGCCTCGTCCACCTCCTCCGATAGGTCGTAATTAGTCCAACTGTCCGGTCTGGAGACCTCCGTAACTAAAGCAGCACAGGCAGCAGCGAAATGATGCGGATCTAGATCGTCGAGAGTACCAGACATCAAAACCAAACCCAACCATAATTCGTTATCCCCTCGAATGGCGGCGCAAGCTTGACCGGATACCGTCGGTTTGATTTCTCCTGGTTGAACCTCGCTCAAGCAGCCGAAAACTTCGAGAATAGAAATCAAGTTAAGAAACTCCTGCCAGTAGCGAGCCAAATGCAGATCTAACTCAGCTTGGTAATCTTTTATTTCGCCTTCCAACTTCTCCAGTCGCCGCCAACCCTTGAGCATAGTACGAGGACTGCCCCATTCATTGAGGGGATGGGCGGCGAGTAGGCCTTCTACTTCCTGAATTTTCTTCCTTTGCGCGATTACCTCGGGCTTTGTCTCTGGCGGCGGAATGTCTGGAATTAACTCGGCTGTAGCTTGAGTCGTCTCATCGGACTTACGGCACTGCCCCAATCTCAGCTCCATCTCTGGCAGTTGCAAACTATCCACCGCCGCAGTTAAAGGACGCAAATCGGAATGCAGGCCCACTATATCCATGCTGGCGACCACATACCAGCGATTATCTCTTCCCAGACACAAAAAATAAGGAGCTTGTCCGGGGCCCGGCACTTTCGCGACTAATACGGAGGGTATTGGCGAAGCATTGGCGCGCTTGGCCGTGGGAACGTGTTTGCCTTTGAGGCTGAAGAGGGTGCCGACGGACGCACCAGAGATTATTGGCAATATTTCTTTGAGTCTGGTTTCCTCAGCTTGTCTTTCGAGAGTTTTGAGGAGTCGTTTCTCTTCTTTTAAGCGTTCTTTTAGTTTTTCGTAGCTGGCTAAGAGTTCTTTTAAATTGGTAACGTCGGTATCGTCGTAAAGTCCTAACTTTGCTTGGACGGCGGTATATTCTTCGTTGAGGCGATCGCTCTGTTCTAATTTGGGCTCTAAGGATAGAGTCGAGAGATATTGACCGAAACTCCTCTCCACTAATTCCCTAGCTTCTTCCATGGTGTGGGTTTGCAGCAAATTCAACACCATACCGTAGCTGGGGGTAAATTGACTCACTAGGGGATCTGCATTTGAAGTTGCTAAATAAGCTGCTTCCTTCGATCCCTCAAACCTAGTCTGTACCGTTACTACATAACCCTGGGAGTCCATGCCCCGACGTCCCGCCCTACCGGACATTTGCAAAAATTCGGAGGGTTTTAGCAGTCGGTGTCCGTCGTCGGTGCGTTTGGATAAACTAGAGATTACGGTGGTTCGGGCCGGCATATTGATTCCCGCTGCCAGAGTTTCCGTGGCAAATACGACTTTGATTAAACCTTGCTGGAATAGTTCTTCTACCAAAGCTTTCCAAGCGGGCAACATCCCCGCATGGTGGGCGGCGATGCCTCGGCTTAGGGGTTCTAACTGCTGGTTGCGAGATAGTTCGGGGTTGCGATGGAGAAATTCTTCGATTAGCTTTTGCAGTCTGGATAGTTCGCTTTCGTTTACCAGAGTCATGCCGCTGCGGGCTATTGTTTCTACGGCCCGAGCGCAACCGCGACGACTGAAGATAAAATAGATTGCTGGTAACATATCCCGTTCTTGCAGTTGCGACAGGATATAGGTTAAGGCAGGTTCTTCTTGTCTGCCCCTTTGCCGCTGCTTGTGTTTTGGTTTGAGGCGGGAGTTGATTTTTTTGCGGCTTTTGTCGAGTAGGGGAAATAAGCCTTTGGCATTGCAGAAGTGATATTGCAGGGGGACCGGTCGGAAGTCCGAGTAGATTAGTTCTGTGGGGCCGTGTACTTTGGCGATCCAGTCCGTGAGGCGATCGCTATTGGCGACGGTGGCGGAGAGGGCGAGGAGTTGAATTTCCTTCGGACAGTAAACTATGGACTCTTCCCAGACGGTGCCTCGCTGGCGATCGTTCATGTAGTGGCACTCGTCCAATACTACTGCTTCGACGGATTCTAGGGACGTGCCTATTTCGCCTATGGGAGTGCCGTAGAGCATATTACGGAAAATTTCCGTAGTCATTACGAGGATGGGGGCCTCCCGGTTGTAGGACACGTCCCCGGTGACTAAACCTACGCGGTCGGCCCCGAATTGTTGGCGGAAGTCCCGTAATTTTTGGTTGGAGAGAGCTTTCAGCGGAGTGGTGTAGAATACTCGTCGCCCCTGACTTAGAGCGCGGTAAATGGCGTATTCTCCGATCAGGGTTTTGCCAGAGCCAGTCGGGGCGCAAACTACTACGGATTTTCCGGCATCTAGGGCAGCGATCGCCTCTTGCTGGAAGTCATCTAGCTCGAAGGGAAATAGGTTTTTCAGTTCCAGCCCCGGGCTGTCCTGTTTTGAGTAAATCACTAATATTATCTTGACTTTTTCTTGTTAATATGGTAATACTCCGCTTGTTACTTCGCAAACCGCGTATTACTTTCTTAGATTTTATAGCTTTTTTTTCTAAGCATCTCATTTCGCTCCCTCATACTCTTATTCATACT
>CALKCV010000210.1 GCA_938083405.1 uncultured Microcoleaceae cyanobacterium
TAAAACCGAAGGCACAAAAGAAATAAGTTTTCCAGAGGTTGTCGTTTGTTAGTTTGTGCTGTCTGGCAGAAATATCTTGAAAATTTGGCAAGTCGGTTACTCGCTCCATAACGCCATCGAGTTCTTTTCTAATAGTCAACCAATTAGCTTCTAAGTCTTTAGCCCAGGGAAATTGTTCTACTTCAAAAAAAGGCGAATCTCCCACTAAAGAATATTTCCCAACTACTTCTTCTATAGAGGAAAAGCTCAAAACCGATTTTTCTAGTTTCGCAACAATTTTATTAGTAATCGTTTTCACATCGATCGCTCCTTTTAAGGTTATTAATTTGGGACAATTCTGAATTTTACAATAATTCCGGTCCTTTAAAGGTTAAATTTTATTAAGAATTTATTAAGAAGGCCCATCGGTTCTCAGCGACAGTATTAGAGGCGACCCAGACGGGGAAGTTACTAGGGTCTAAATGGCAGTAACAGTCTGGCTCTTGTCGGCTCTATTGACAAAGTGGAGGAAGCGTTGCTAGACTGTATTGTTTGTAGTAATCGCGCTTTGCGATTTAAACCAATAAATCGCTCTTCGCGATTACTACGAAGGATCTATTTTTACGCATTTATGGCGATCGAATCAACTAATCCCACAACAACAAAACCGGAAAATAACGTTAATTGCGTTCCTCGTTTTCCGGCAAAAACGCTTACAGAAAAGAGCTTTTTTGAAAATCACAAAAAACAGGGAATTCCTGCAGTCATAACAGGATTGTTGGAAGGCGAGGCAGAATGGAATCTCGATTATCTTTGCCAACAATTCGGCGATCGAGAATTTCCATTAAGACGTTATGGTAAAGACAGATATAAACAAGACAAACGCCACTGGAAAAATATAGGCAGCGGGGTAACGGGGCCCCCTCAACCTTTTACTCAATATGCGGCTATGGTGCGAAGCGGGGAAGCGCGGGAAAATGATATTTATATGGCGAAATGTTCCCTGAAAAATACTCCTTTAAAGGAAGGGCGATCGCTCCAAAAAATCGCAGCAAATCTCCAAGAGTTAGGTTTTAATAAATCCGCAGGCGATTTTAATATTTGGCTCGGTCCGGGAGGTCATGTAGAATGCCTGCATTACGATTTAATGGACGGTACTCTCATCCAGCTTCACGGAGTCAAAAAAGTGGTACTTTTTCCCCCTTCTCAAACAGCCAACCTCTATCCTTTTGGGATCTACGTTCACCTCTATCGCGGCTTTAAATTGCGCTGTTGGTTTAGCCAAGTTTATCCAGAAAATCCCAACTTAAAAACCTTTCCCCAATTCGAGTCCGCCCTGCGGTTTAAGCAGGAAACATATTTACAGCCTGGGGAGGCGCTTTTTATTCCAGCCGGTTGGTGGCACGAAGTGACGGCCGTTGGCGAAGGAATGGTATGTTCTGTTAATCGTTTTTGGCGAGTTTATCCCACATCCAGGGCAGTATTTTCTTGGAGTAGGTTGCGGGTTCATCTAGGTAGCGCGGCGACTATTCCTTATGTTTTGGTTGCTTTAATTAAAGCCCTTTTCAGTCGTCAGAGAAAAGAGAAAATTAAGGAAATATTGCGATCGCTCTAACCTAATCTCTCATTTCCCTTCCGAACAGGCCACACGCGCCTGTTCGCCCCAGCAAAAACCCCATCCGTTAAATCCGTTATATAATCCGTTGCCAACCAAACCCTCCGAGCCCGCCAATAACTTTATACGACTAAAGTCCTTACTACGAACCACGAACAGACGAGACGTCTGTTCTACGAATTAGAACTTACGCCTTAAAAACGATCGCCGGATCGATTTTAGTCACCTTCTGGATGGCAAAGAAAGCCGAACCCACGCACATCACCACCGTAATTCCCAAAACTCCAATGGCCGAGACGGGCGTAATTAAAATCACAATACCCGTAGCGCTAGCAACCCAAACGCTCAACCCCCAACAAACCAACATCCCCGGAATATAACCCAAAACTGCCATCCACAAAGCTTGCTCTACAATAACCCCATAAAGCTCTTTATCGGAAGCGCCCATTGCTTTGAGAGTCCCAAACTCTTTAATATGATCCGAAACTGAAGAATAAAGAATCTGAGCAACTACCACCACTCCCACGACGATACCAACTATGGCACCAATACCCAAAACCACACCCAAACTGGTTCTATTTTGCCAATAATTGCGCTGTTTGAGCCTCATTTCTGCCGCTGTATGGGCCGCAGTCCCCGGCACTGCTTCTGTTAATCTTTGCTTGAGGGCTTGTAAGTCTTCTCCTGGTTTGGCTTTTATTAAAATATGAGTTATCGGATCCGCGACGGCTAAAGCCTTCGGTTCCTCGACTTTCTCCGGTTCCTTAGTTCGATCTTTTTTTTCTATTACTTTAGTACACCTTAAATTACCCGCCGATATTGCGTTGCATTCAACTGTGGAGATAATATTGGCATTGATATAGGCGTTAGCAGTTTCTAAAGATGTAAACAAAAACGTACTAGAAATAATAGATTGAGTATCTCGCGCGACCCCCACTAAATTAGCCGGCCGTTCCCCAACCTTACCCGTATCGCCAATTTGCTTTATTCCCAAACTAGAAAGCCTGCTTTTGTCTGCCATTATAGTGTAAGGATCTTTGAGGTCTTGCCAGTTGCCTTTAATAACTTTTCCCGGTTTAAACAGTTCTCCATTTGGATTAAATCCGACAATGGTTAGGGGACTGATTTCCCCTTCTGGAGGGTTCCAGATGCCGCCTCCGCGAATTAAAAATTCTACTTTCCCAACCCCTTCTACTTCCCGAACTGTATCTAATTGTCCGTAAAATAATGGTTCTGTTAGTTCAAAGTTTACCAGCTTTTCCGATGTTAGCCAGATGTCGGCTTTCGAGCTATCTATTAGCAGGGTGGTAGATCTTAGGAAACCATTGAGAATGCCGGTCT
>CALKCV010000211.1 GCA_938083405.1 uncultured Microcoleaceae cyanobacterium
TGCTTTTTTTAGTAAAATATTACTATCTTGAGATAAATTTTTCAGGATTTTAGGTATCGACCTTTCTATTTTCTTTTGCCAAATTGCTAGCTCTTCTGGATTCTCTATTTTTGTTTCTGTTTCCTCATCTACTACTTCCTCATCTACTACTTCCTCATCCTCATCTACTACTTCCTCATCTTCATCTACTATTTCCTCATCTACTATTTCATTTTTAAATGGTTGCGGTAAGCCAGAATTTACCTTTACAGGAAACAACTGAGAGGGTTCTATATTGATGCTGTTTGTTTCTGCCCCCCTTTCCTTAGTTTCCAAATTTCTATTTGGCTCCACTTCTTTTGTTAAGTTCAGAATCGATAATAATTTTAATGTCGATGACATTTTCTCTCTTTCTGGCTTCAAGAGTTTTTGCAGCTTTTCTGTAGCTTTTTTCGTTAAAACTCGCATTTCTTGCTGCATTTTTTCTCTGCTCGAAAATGATAATTTAAGAAATGCCTCCGGCTCTTTTTGAGTACATAAATGATAGCTAGCAAGGATTAGCTGCTTGCCCGTTGCTTCTCCCAACGCAGCTAGATAATTTTCGTAAGTTAAATTAAATTCTTCTGCCAAATCGGCGATCGCTTCTTCGATCTGTGCTAGTTCGTTTTCGATCCTTTCAATTGCTCCGACCATATCTTACGCGCCCCATCTTACCTAATTACAATTTAAAATAAAACGTTATTTTTTACTTCTTCTTTCCCTCTTCTCTCCAGCTCCAAAACTAGCCCTTCACCTTCCTAAATAAGGGATATTAATTGTCATTCAAACCCTAACAGATTAGGAATAACCGCCTTTAATCGGAGGCATCTCAAAAATGTAAACTGCTCGTATATTACTCTTACTTTTACTTTTACTATTAAGAGCTTCATAATAAAAGAAAAAGAGCTATATAAATTACATGGGTGCATCTCAATTTTGAAGAAAACCAAGAATTTGACGCTTTCTGTTAGTTGTCAGTTGTTATGGACTTCCAAAAATTAAAATCTCCAAAAATACAATAGTATTGCTGGGTTGCGTTTCACTTCGGCCCAACCTACGGCTCCATTATTTATTTGGGTACCCCTTAGTTGTCAGTTGGAACGTTGGACGACTAACAACGTTCCAACGTTCCAACTGACATAGGTCGTTAATTTTTTGGTTTTTTTACTTCGATGAGATGCTCCCAATTAGATTCTTGAGATGCTATCCTCTAATCCAAACTAGGCTGCATCTAATATTTGCTTAGAGACTTTTTCGGCAAACGTTCCAACTGACAACGTTCGTTCCAACGCTCCAGGCATCAGTAAGTTATTGGTTTTATTAAAAATTGAGATGCACCCCAAAACTATCTTATCGGATTATTTTTGGGAGCATCTCATATTTGCCAAAACCTCATAATTGCAACAAACAACGTTCCAACGTTCCAACTGACTCATAGCGTTAAATTATTGGTTATATTCATTCCCCCGATGCACCCTTATTTTTCTCCCATTTGGGCTGCCACTTCATCAGCAAAATTACTTTCTTCCTTCTCAATACCTTCACCCAAAACAAACCTTACAAAGCGGCGAACTTCAACTTTTTCTCCTAACTGAGCCATAGCTTCCTTCACCAACTCCGCCACATTCTTATTTTGGTCGCGAACATAAGGCTGTTCCATCAAAGAAAGTTCTTTCAAGCGTTTTTCTATCCGCCCCTGAACGATCTTTTCCCTTATGTTTTCCGGTTTGCTAGCTAGATCTTCTCTGCCCATCTCAATAGACTTTTCTTTCTCAATATAATCGGCTGGAATATCCTCTACCCGAACGTATTCTACCTGGGGGCACGCCGCAATTTGCATCGCAATATTACGCACTAGCTCTTTGAAACCATCATTGCGAGCCACAAAATCAGTTTGGCAGTTTACTTCTACCAAAACCCCTATTCTACCCCCGGTGTGAATGTAGCTATCCACTAACCCTTCTGCTGCCACCTTATTTTCTAGTTTCCCACTAGAAATCATATTCTTTTTCCGCAGCCACTCAGCCGCTTTTTCCAGATCGCCCTCATTTTCCTTGAGAGCTTTTTTACAATCCATCATCCCCGCGCCCGTTTTATCGCGCAATTCTTTAACGCTTTTTGCAGATATGTCCGGCATCTTTCCTAAATTCCTTCTTTGTTTGAATAATACACAGCAAAAAGAATTGCTTATGTCAGTTATTAAGGTTACATCTCAATTCTGCTAATTTATAATCTCCTACTCATACTCAAAAAAAACGCTATTTTTTAGTATCAGTAATAGTCAATAATAAAAAGCAATTACATTCTTGAAATGCACCCGTTATTAGCCTTCCAAGAAAGGCGGATTAATCGACGTATTTAGTCGCAGAATAATCCTTGAATAAATATGACTAAAACCGCCCTCCAGGGAACGCTTAACTTAATTGTTACGACTGCTGGGAGTCTGACGAAGAGTCATCTTCCCCGCTCTCTTTCTCTTGAGGCTTGAATTCCTCTTGGGCGCCTTCGTCATCTTCGTAGTCTTCGTAGTCTTCGTAGTTGTATTCGTCCAGCGTCTCATCATCTGGCATCTGACCGTGACGACCTTCATAGATAGCATCAGCCAATTTCCCTACGATTAGTTTAATCGACCGAATAGCATCATCATTTGCCGGGATCGGAACATCAACCTGAGAAGGATCGCAGTTAGTGTCTAACAGGGACACGATAGGAATTGCCAGCTTTTGACACTCTAGAACCGCATTATATTCGCGCCGCTGATCTACCAGCACTACCACATCTGGTATGCGACGCATATTTTTAATGCCGCCCAAATATTTCTGGAGTTTGGCCAGCTCGCGCCTGAGAACCGCCCCTTCTTTTTTAGGCCGAAGAGCTAGAGAACCAGTTTCCTCCAAACGCTCTAAATCTTTGAGTCGGTCCACCCTCGTTTTAATAGTGGTCCAGTTAGTAAGCATTCCGCCCAACCACCTTTGGTTAACGTAATATGCCCCGCACCTTTGAGCTTCAGTAGCGATAATACCTGCAGCTTGACGCTTGGTGCCCACGAAGAGAACTTTTTTTCCTTGTTCGGACAGCGTTCTCATGTAATCGTAAGCACCTTCCATGAGTTGGGCGGTCTGAACCAGATCGATGATATGAACGCCATTACGCTCGGTATAAATATAGGTATCCATTTTTGGATTCCACCGACGGGTTTGATGTCCAAAGTGGACACCTGACTCTAAAAGTTGAGCCAAACTGACAACTGGCATAAGTTTTTCTATCTCCTGATTCGGGTTAATCCTCCATCAAGGCATCTTTCTGAAGGGTCGAACCTTCAAACACCCGATCGCCTTGATGTGCGAATTTAGACAACTCTTCCAGCTTACCACAGCCTACTCTGCTTTTAAACTTCACCCTCGAAATCTTGCTTAAAGAACGAAGCCGACACAAATCAAACAAAAATTCAAGCAACGCCCCGGTCTTTCGCGAAGATAATGTCCAATTCACAATGCACTCTTAATCAATAATTAATAGGAGTCGCGCAGCAATAACTTACCTGTTGCTGCTTTGGTGAGTCTAAGGCCCCCGTACCCTAGATGGGGAAACTTGTTTTTGCGCGACTCCATAATTAATTATTAATTATTAAGACGATATTTGCCCCAAAATTATTCTTAAGCGATCGTAATCGTCCTTAAGCAGCACGCTCAGATTTCTTCCTGCCCGAACTAACCAAGAGCGATCGTATTTTCTCAGTTGATAAATCTCTCTAATCGCCGTTGCCACCAAAGAATCTACTGGAGCATTCTTAAGCTCTAATAGCGTTCGTAAAAATTCCAACTTTTCGCTAAATTTAATCACCTCTTCTGGTTTGCACAAATAAACTGATTGATGAATTTGGGGAGGGCGAGGAGGAATATATTGACAAATAATTTCTTTTTCTACCGTCGAACCGTTTAACCCTCGCTCATAAGATGTAAAACCCACTATCGCCGCTCTAAATTCAGTTTTTAACATAGCAAAAATTTGAGGTTGTTGCTCCCTTAATTCAGGTAGCGACATCCCCAAAGCTCGCGCTCTATGAACTGAATCTATTGGCGTTGTCGTCGCATAATAGATCGCTCCATATACTTGATTGCCCGACACTTCATCCATAGCTTTAACCCAGCTTCCAAAAGCTGGCATCGCCGGAAAATTCAGTTCTTCTGGTTCCAAACATTGAGCCAGAAATTCTGTAGTTGCCGTTTCAATTACTTCCGCTATTTTATCTGGTTCCCGAGCAGAAGCAGGAAATTGAGGTAAAGGAAGGCGCATCCTCTTAATCCATCTTTAACTATCTTTGTTTTTTCTGTAATCTTCTTAATAATTAGCCGTTAGTCGACCCCATATTCTCAGCCATAAATTGCTATATATAGCAATTTTAAATGATGTCAAATTGCTATGTAAAAGTCATATTTAGCCAAAACATGGGAGCAAGTCAGCCAGTGCAAACAGATTTTTTCTGCCTACTAACAACAGACAACTGACAACTAACAAAAAGCCATAAAATGTTGGTTCGCTTTCATTGGTGACGCGAACCAAAACATCTTTCTTATTTCTTTTGGCGACCTGCCGTAGCATCCACCTCTTCCAATTCCGACAATCGGAACGTTACCAAGTTATCCCAATTTCCCCCTTCAAATAATACCGCAGCTTTGCCATCTCCCACTCTCTGAACTTGACCTTGAAAGCCGTAGTAAATATCCCCACCATTTTTTACTTTAACCGCTACACCAGGTAAAATCATAATGCTTAAATTTTTTCTTGTTTTTAGTTTACTAATCCTTAAAATTGAAAACTAAAATTAACCTAAAAATTCAAGGTCAATTTAGCTTCTCTTATGCCAAAGCCGCCACAGACACCTTAGCCGCAATTCGCCCCGCGATCGCCTTCAACTCCTTAGCAGAAGCACACTCAGGAGAACTTACCACAATTGGCACCCCTACATCCCCGCCCTCTCGGACCGGCATTTCTAAAGGCACTCCACCCAACCAAGACACTCCCAATTCCGCAGCAGTCTTTTCACCCCCACCCGAACCAAAAATATCGTACTTTTTCTCCGGCATATCTGGAGGAATAAAATAACTCATATTTTCCACAATTCCTAATACCGATACCCCCAACTGCTCGAACATTTTTAAACCCTTGCGAGAGTCCAGTAAAGCTACAGTTTGCGGAGTAGTAACAATTACCACTCCCGACATCGGTACTGCCTGGGCCAAAGTCAATTGGGCATCGCCAGTTCCAGGAGGCATATCTACTAGCAAATAGTCTAACTCGCCCCAATTAACTTGATACAAAAATTGCCTAATAACCCCGTTCAACATCGGACCGCGCCAAATTACCGGCTGGTCTTTGTCGATTAAAAAGGCCATTGAAACTAACTTCACCCCGTGATTAAAAGCAGGTTCCAACACCTCTCCTTGAGGGCCTTGTTGGACCATTACTTTTGTATCTGCCAGCCCCAACATGGTCGGGTCGTTAGGGCCATAAATATCAGCATCCAGCAGGCCCACTTTCGCCCCTGTTTGGGCCAAAGCTACAGCCACGTTTACAGCCACCGTACTTTTACCAACACCACCTTTGCCGCTAGAAATGGCCAGAATATTTTTAACACCCTTAATCCCTTGACGATCGGGCAGTTCTTTTTGCTGAGGTGTTTCCGCCGTAACATCCACGAGAACTTCTGTTACTCCTGGTAATTGCTTAACCGCCTTTTGGCAGTCTTCGACAATAAATTCCCGCAGGGGACAAGCGGGGGTAGTCAATACTAAGGTAAAACTGACTTGGCTATCGTCTATCTTAATATTGCGAATCATGTTGAGTTCCACCAAACTCTTGCGCAGTTCTGGATCCTCTACTGGCCGCAATACTTCTAAAACGGAACTGGTATCGAGACTATTGGACATGGGTTTTATCGTAAATGCCTGGAACTGGGACTAGATATTTATTCTTAGTGTACAAGAATACCGCTTTCTTAAAAAATTCTGTAATTTTTTAGCCCCATAAACTGAAAACCAAGCTCCAGTAGTTACTTCAATACATAGATCGAGTTTGAATCGTGCCATCTGACCCCTAAAGCCAAAAATAGACTTGACCGACATGGTAGGATGTCTTACGCTTTTGAAGATAAAGTTTGTACTCTATCAAAGTCAATTCCAATATGACTGTTTCTACAATACCGGCAACTACTTCTACCAACCTTCCTCCCGCCGATGCCAGAGAGCGGGTGAGGGAGCTTATGATGTCCATACAAGATGACTTCTGTCAAGGACTGGAGCAACTCGATGGCGAGGCTTCGTTCGTTGAAGATGCCTGGGAACGGCCGGGGGGTGGCGGCGGCAGGACTCGCGTCATCACCGATGGAGGACTTTTTGAACAAGGTGGCGTTAACTTCTCAGAAGTTTGGGGCGAAAGTTTGCCTCCTACCATTCTGGCCCAGCGACCCGAAGCCGAAGGTCATAATTTTTATGCCACTGGTACTTCAATGGTCCTGCACCCGCGCAACCCATACATTCCTACGGTCCACCTGAATTATCGTTATTTTGAGGCGGGCCCGGTATGGTGGTTCGGCGGCGGGGCAGATTTGACACCTTATTATCCCTTTGCCGAAGATGCGGCCCATTTTCATCAAACATTTAAAGATGCTTGCGATCGCCACCATCCAGAGTTTTATCCCACCTTTAAACTCTGGTGCGATGAATACTTCTATCTAAAGCATCGTCAAGAATCTCGGGGCATCGGCGGCATCTTTTTTGATTACCAAGACGGAGAAGGTCAGTTATATCGAGGGCCAAATCCTCAAGGCCAAGCAGCAGCCCACAGCAACCAGATCGGCAACCGAGAATCTATGGACTGGGAAGCTATGTTTGCTTTTGTCAAAGAGTGCGGCAGCGCCTTTTTACCCGCTTATTTGCCCATTGCCGAAAAAAGAAGGTCCATAGAATCAGGCGATCGCGAGCGCCAATTCCAGCTATACCGTCGCGGTCGTTACGTCGAATTTAACCTGGTGTACGATCGCGGTACCGTATTTGGCCTCCAAACTAACGGGCGCACGGAATCTATTCTCATGTCCTTACCACCTCTGGTACGCTGGGAATATTCTTATCAGCCAGAACCCAATACACCCGAGGCTCAGTTATATGAAACTTTCTTAAAGCCGCAGGATTGGGTAAACTGGAATCCTCATTCCTAGAATGTCTGAGTTAAACTACACTTTAAAGAACTAAGCGCATTAAATAATCCCGAGGGAAGGGTCAGTGATTCATATCGAACAAAAAACCCACACGACCCAAGACGGTACAACTGTAATCGTCTTGGCACCAACCGGACGCTTGGATATTACAACTGCTTGGCAATTTCGCCTCAAATTGCAGGAATGTATCTCCAAGCTTAGTCGCCATGTTGTCGTGAATTTAGGTCAAGTTAACTTTATCGATAGCTCTGGCCTGACATCGCTAGTGGCAGGAATGCGGGATGCCGATAAAGTTAAAGGCAGTTTTCGCATTTGTAACGTACATCCAGAGGCCAAGCTCGTATTTGAGGTAACTATGATGGATTCTGTTTTTGAAATTTTTGAAACAGAAGAAGAAGCCCTAAATCATGGCATTCGCGAAGGAAAGGCTTAAAAATAGATCTGCTCGTCGCTATGGTCTCTATACGGCTGAGGAGATATTGTCGGCACAAAGTTGCTGGCAAACAAAAGAGCTTGAATTTTTTCTGTGTTGGATGGTAGGAGAATTTTCTCTTTCTTTTTCTCTTTTTCTAGCATTCAACACCAAGCTCTTCCCCCTCAGCCTTTCACCTTTTAAATTTCTAGGCTAAACTCCGAGGTAAAATCCTCCAGTTTAACAAAATGATATGGCCCTAATAAGGCTCCCCAACTGGCCTTGCCTGTATTAGAGTCAATTCCTTTGTCGTAACTGAAAAATTGTTCCTTAGTTGCCTCAAATCCCAGCTCGACTTGATATTTTTGGCCGCTATATGTAAAGCAACAAGGAGTTTTGGAGGGCGAAAATGCCTTGAACTTATAAGCGTTCAGCCCTAATTCCTCTATTGTTACTTTGAGAGTGCAGCTAGGAAGCAATTCTAGTTGCGCTGCTTCAATCTGTCTGAGGAGATTGGGATTGCGACCTCCACCAAGGACAGCATCCCGTTGTTTCGGCATATAATACTGAATTTCAATAGAGCTAGGAACTTCCACCGAAGGCCGAAGCTGCATAACTCGCTGGCGATAAGGTTTATCTATTTGCAGGATGTTAGCCTGTTCGGCAAACAATACTAGGCTCGGTTCCGGGAATAAGGCCACTGGAATCGGCCTTTGCCATAAACGCAAGGAAACGTACCAAGCAGGAGAAGCGATCGCTTGTTGTCGGTTCTCAAACTCTCCTGCTAAATAGCTCGCAAGAGTAATTAATTCTTGGGAAATTTTCATAAATTATTGGGGGCGTTTTTAACAGTGCTTCTAGGTGGGTACTGTCAAAAACTACATTTTATCTTTTAGGACAGAATCTAGCCAGTAAAAAAGATATTTATTCTCCATCCCTGCTTGTTGTATTATTGAATAGTCCCTAAACAGCTATTGAAGTCTATGGCTGTGGTTAATTAATTTTTAGGAGTTTAGCTAAAGCGCCCTTGAAGCCCCACGTCATAATCGTAGATGTTGCGTGGGATGAATCGACGGTAAATCAATGGGATTCGATGTCCCATTGATTTACAAATTTTATGTTATAATGAGCCATATCTGGTTTGAGCTAACAACCGCCAGTGATGAACCAACAAAAATTTAATAAGACACACGGGTTGTTGTCCCAAATCCTGGCTAGCCGTGGGAAAGCGTAAAATCTTATTGCGGCACTGGGTGAGTAGTTTTTGTCGAGCGCAAGCGAGCAAATAGCTCGACGCAAAAAGGGCGGCGGGGCATCCCGTCCTTAAAGCTCGTGGAGTCCCATGCAATGGCAGGACTGTGAAGCGAGAAGCCGCGCGCGAACCTTAAGGTTGGCGTGGGAGTATGTCACCAGTCCTAAAAGTTCCCCTTTCTCAAAACTGCTAAAAAATCAAGCCTGCTCTCCAATCTTCTCTTATCAAAAGAAGGACTGGTAGTTACAGGCATCCTTTTAGGGATTTATTGACGAAGGCGGTAGTAAAATTGTTTTAAATATAGAAGTGCCAGGTGAATAATATTCGCACAGTTTCAGATACCAAAAAAACTTTCTACTCTATTCATACCCGTCCCATTAACTCTATCTACAGCCGCGTGGTGGAAGAGTTAATGGTGGAAATGCATCTGGTGAAGGTAAACGTCAATTTTGCATACAACCCTTTTTACGCTCTGGGAGTAGTAACAGCCTTCTATAGGTTTATGGAAGGCTATTACCCAGAAGCAGATAAAGAGTCGATTTTTTCTGCTCTGATTAAAGCTCAGGAAGACGACCCAGAAAAGTACCGTGCCGATGCTAAGAGGTTAGAGGATTTTGCTAAAGAAAAATCTTCGTCAGAATTGGTCTCGTGGCTTTCTCTAGGGAGCGATCGCCCCGAATCTTCGGAGGATTTAGAAGGATGTTTGAAAGCGATCGCCGATAATCCTAAGTTTAAGTATTCTCGTTTGTTTGCCATTGGTTTGTTCTCTTTTTTGGAGTTGGCAGAACCAGAATTGGTGAAAAATGAATCCCGAAGATTGGAAGCATTTAAGCAAATTGCTACAGCTTTAAACCTCCCAGAGGAAAAATTGCTGAAAGATTTAGACCTGTACCGCGATAATCTAGAAAAAATTACCCAAGCACGCCGGGTGATGGAAGATACCCTTCAGGCAGCTAGAAAAAAACGAGAAGAAAGGGCCAGCGAAAAAGAGGCCCTTGCCCCGCCTCCAGATACCTCTTCTGAAAATAGCAACTAGCACCTTCGTTAAATTTTAGGCTATAGCAATCCGTTAGTCATCGCAATATTTGAGAAACCAGGTTTCTCAAACAATACCTTCGCCAAAATAAAAAATAC
>CALKCV010000212.1 GCA_938083405.1 uncultured Microcoleaceae cyanobacterium
AAAAATGTCAATTAGGTTTTTAGCAACGGATTGGGTAACGGATTTAACGGATGGGTTATTGGTGGTAAAAAAGCCAATTCGTAGTAATGGCGAAGAGCGATTTAATGGGGTTCGTAGAACGGGCCGGAATGCCTGTTAAGGTTCGTAGAACGGGCCGGAATGCCTGTTAACAAAAATGTTGGGTTCCACGGAGGTCCGCACAACCTACAAATTCCTTATTATAATACAAACATCAAAGCAAATCTACTTATGCTAGCTATGATACAAATTCAGCAAATTCCTTTTCCTCTGGAAACCGCCCGAGAATTGCTTGCCAGTTACCGATCGCCCCTCTACGTCTATCAAGGCGATCGCCTCCGACAAACCATCGATTTTATCCGCAACTCCATCCCCTATCCCCGCACTAAATTTCACTTCGCCAGCGTCACCAATGGCAACGTCTCTTTACTCCAAATTTTCCGCGAGGGCGGGTGGGGACTTCATGCCAATACCCCCGGGGATGCTTTTTTAGGATTAAAAGCGGGTTTTTTGCCGGAACACATCGTCTATAGCGGCAGTAATTTGAACTCCCAAGAAATGGAACAAATGCTGGAATGGGGAGTGACAACATTTAATTTAGATAGCGTCGAACAATTAAAACTCTTCGGCAAGGTTTATCGAGGGAAATTTGCCGATAGCCCACAACTAAAATTAGGCTTTAGATTGAATTTACCAGAACTAACTGGAGAGAGTCGCATCGGCGTTCGACCGAAAGAATTCCCCGCAGCGATAACTATTGCTAAGTCCTTCGGTTTAAAACTAAAAGGATTGCATTTTTATCGGGGAACCGGTACTAATGCTACGGAAGCTTTTACTCAAGTAATAGATAAAGTTTTGGCAACTTGCAAGTTACTTCCAGATTGGGAATATCTCGATTTTGGCGGCGGTTTTGGTTATGCTTACAAGCGGGGTGGGGCGGTTTTTGATTGGCAAAAATTCGGGGAGGAATTAACTCGGCGAGTGGAGAAATTAGACCGGAAAATCGATCTAATTATCGAACCTGGGAGGGCGGCGATCGCTAGTTGCGGTTCTATCCTGACTGCAGTAGTTTCCGTGAAATGGCAAGGAGAAAAACAGGAAAAACAAATAGTCGGAGTCGATACTACCGTCGCTAATTTATCCGTGCGATCGGTCCATGGAGGCGATCGAGAAATAGTCAGTTTTAAAGATACAAAAAAATCCCCTTTGCACCAAACAGATGTTTGTGGAAATACAACCTATTCCCGGGATTATTTGGGACGCAACTGCCAGCTACCCTCTTTACAAAATGGAGATATTCTGGCAATATTAGATACGGGGGCTTATGGTTATGCCATGTCCTCTCATTTCTTGCACCGACCGCGACCTGCGGAGGTATTATTAGAAGGGGGGAAACATAGATTAATTCGGCAGCGAGAAGGTTACGATATTTTGTTAAATAACCAAGTATTTAATTAAGAATAAAATTAACATGAAATGCGTCAATTGTGGAACCGATAACAACCTCGAAGAACGAACCGCCAACCGTGGGAGGTGTAAAAATTGCAACCATGTTTTTGCTTTCGATCCAAAAGCTGGAAGTACATTTACCGATGTATTTTTCGATCGCTCTCTAAAAATGATTTCTAACGATAACACCTTATTTTTTACCAACAAACAATTAGTCTATTCCTTAGAAAAAAGACTCAGAGTTAAAAGTTCGGGAAATAGTCCCGGTGCTTGTTTGGGAATAGGAATATTCATAACCGTTTTTTTGAGGTTGTGGATAATAGGAATTCCTCTATCCATCTTGGGAGCGATTTGGGGAAGCGTTACCCAGGAATTTAGTTCTAAAACGAGGAAAATTTATGCCGCAATGGTACAATTTTTGGGCTTATTCAGCATGGTTGGCAGCATAATTTATAGCCTGATTTTAGTCGGTTCTAACGAAATGAAGTTTGGGGTATTTTTAATCGGCATTGGTGTCGGGTTATTTTTAATTTATTTTGGACAAAGACAGAGAAATAGGAGTAACTACAGGTCGCAAAAGTTTAACATTGTCACCCCAGAAGCAGTTAATAACTGGCTAAATCGCTGGACGGACATTAACGGTTACGTTGAAAAAATGCTGCCGCCTCCGAGAGAAGAAAGTAGTAATATTGAGGTTAGTTCCGATATTAGCGCTTATAGTTTCGACCGAGTTGTTGTTTGCGAAAGCGCCGATATTGCCCAATTTTTAATAGCTAATAACTTCCACTTCGAGCATAATTGCGCCGTGTTGAGTATTACTGGATATCCTCAAAGTATTTTTAACACCGTGATGGAAATGTTGCGCCGCAATTCCGATCTAAGAGTTTATGCTTTTCATAATGCCAGCCCCCGTGGAGTTGGTTTACTCGATCGATTGCGTACCAGTAATAATTGGTTCGCCAATAGCGAGGTCGTAATTTACGATTTAGGATTGTTCCCCCGTCACATATTTTCTAGTAAGAATATGTTTGCTTTAAAATCCTCCGAGTCGGCAACTGCCGCTAAAGAAATGTCGGCAGCAATTAGAGAGAGTTTATCGGCAGATGAAATAGCATGGTTGGAGGCTGGAAATTATGTGGAATTAGAGTCTTTTAGTCCTCGGCGTTTGTTGCGAGTAGTCTCTCGGGGAATTGCTAACAGTCAATCTATTTCTAGGGGTGGAAGTTGGGATGGGGATGAAGGTGGTAGTTTAGCTCGTAGCGACGATTATTATCTCTATGTTTCTGATAGTTTTGGTTAACCCGTAGAACAGGCGTCTCGCCTGTTGAAGGCTAATTTATTGACCGTATTTCGCCAACCAATTAATAACGATTATTCTTTGAAAATGGAGTTGAATGCGGGAGAAGTTGTGCCCCTGGCATTTCCTCAAATTAAAATTTCGGTAAGTCGGATGCTGAGTTAAATCGGGGCCCCAGAAACCCGGTTTTTTCAAAAAACCGGGTTTCTTAATTCAAGATTTGTAAACTCCGCACCCTACTAGCTATTTACTGTTGACTATTTTAACAAAACGAGCTATAATTAACTTGCAAATCAATTACAAATCCGCTTATGGATTTACAATTTGAGTGGGACGAGCAAAAAGCTACTCAGAATCTCAAAAAACATGGTATCGATTTTGAAGCTGCTAAAACAGTTTTTATAGACCCCCTCGCCTACATTTTTGACGATGAATGGCATTCTGTGGGAGAACGGAGAGAAATTATTATCGGACACGATATAAATAATCGTTTGCTTTTGGTTTTTTTTACTGAAAGAGCCAAGGTTATTCGCATAATTAGCGCACGTTTAGCAACTAAAAAAGAACGCAGAGACTATGAAGAATACACCGACTTTTAATTCCCAACCAAACGAAGACGATATTCTGCCAGAATACGACTTTGATTATAACAAAGCAAGACAAAATCGCTTTGCTAATAAAGGGGAAAAAAATAGGGCGTTGAAAGTAATTTTAGACCCCGATATTGCTGAAGTATTTACTACTTCTGAAGCAGTAAATCATGCCCTCCGTTCCCTATTGTCCGCCTTTCCGAAGAGCTAGAAATAATTCTAGCGATCGCTTAGAACCAGAAACCCGGTTTTTTAAAAAAACCGGGTTTCTTAATTACGGAACAGGCGCTTTGGCCTGTTCTACGGGTGACAGGGGAGACCTCGGAAGCGAGACGCCTGTTCTACGGTTTGCTATTAATTTGCAGCCAAATTTCTAAACTTACTAACAACCAGAGTTTGATGCCGTAACGGTTCCAAGTATCCCCGCGATAGTTCGACCATTGCTTAATTAAATCTTGGTTTAAATAAGGAGCGATCGCTGCTTTTTTATCCAGCAAAAGTCTCTTGGTTTGTTGCTGCCAAGTCTCCCGAAACCAATAATTAACCGGAACCATCATCCCGCTTTTGGGGCGAGTTATAATTGCCTCGGGTAATAAATCCCAAACTGCCGATTTTAACACCGCCTTTTCATCGGCCCCAGACAGTTTGTATCGAGGTGGAATTTGCAAGCTGAGTTCCACAATGCGTTGGTCGAATAAAGGCGATCGCCCCTCCAAATTAGCGGCGCGAGTTAGATTATTTACCTTGGTTAAAATATGGTCTGCGCCTTTGAATTTAATATTGAGTAACATCAGTCGGTTTAAATAATCCACATCCCCATTTAAGTCCGGGGCAAAAACCGATTCTTCTGTTTTAATAGCTTCCCAAACATCGGGTTTGAAAAGTTTGGGCAAATCCGCAAAACATTTCTGAAAAGAAGTAAGATAAGCCGACACCAAATCTGGGGGCGAACCAGTTAGAGAACCATAAATATTATTTAACAACATCGGCTTATTTTTCGGTCCGCCAAAACAAGGGTCGCCTCCTTCGCCGTTGAGAATTACTCTAGCGTTTTCTTTGGCAAGTTGCCCCAGTAAATAATTAGGAACTGTCAAAGGATCGCCGATGGGTTCGTCTAAATTCGCCATGGCGACGGGCAGTTTTTCCCACATCTGGTCGGCGGTAATTTCTAGGACGCGATGTTGGGTTTGGCAATGTTTCGCAACGGCGCTGGAAAATTCTAATTCGTTGGGAAGTTTTGCGCCGAAATGAATGGAATAAGTGTTAATTGGTTGCCCGTGAAATTTAGCGGCGAGGGCGACGATGCAACTAGAATCTAATCCGCCGGATAAATAGGCACCCACTGGTTCGCCGGCGGGCAAGTATTCTTCTACTATTAAATCGAGGAGCGATCGCAACTTTTTACCGTGCCACTGGATAGATTTATCCGAGTTTTGAATTTGTTCTTGAGGTTGCCAATAGGCTGCGGGGGAAGGGGATT
>CALKCV010000213.1 GCA_938083405.1 uncultured Microcoleaceae cyanobacterium
AAACCCGGTTTCTCAAAGAAACCGGGTTTCTTACTTCTAAGTGACAATTGTAAGTTTGAGCGAGGGACAGGAAGGGAGCATCTCAATTTTGTAAAAAAACCAATATTTCAACCATCGTTGTCAGTTGTCAGTTGTTAGTCGTCTGTCGCCAAACGTTGCTACTAACAACCGATCGCGTTCCAAAAAGCTTTTTATTCTTGGCAATCTCAAAATTGAGATGCACCCGTATTAACGCTTTATCGCCCCCCGACGAAACGTCCGACCATTATTAATTATTAATTATTAATTATTAATTATTAATTACTTACGCCCCTTAATTGGGGAGGGGTGGAATTTTTGCTAAAATGCCTTTCTTCAGAGGTTCTGGTCGTTCCGACCATGGTAACGAGCCGTCAGGTTTCTGATAATAAAGACTGGCGCACTTTAGCACTGCGGTCGTAGTTAGATCGAGACTTTCTCTGTCGTGCGGTAAGTCGCCAAAAAGATAAGTGTATTTGTCAGAAGCGGCAAAAGAAACAGCACAAGAACGACTGCAAGCGCTCATACATTCCACAGGTTGAAGGGAAAATTTATCTTTTAATTCCCAATTTTCGTGCTGCTGGGAAAGTCGTTTTAAAAGTTCTTCGCCGCCACTGATGCCTTGTCGTTTTCCATCTTTCCATAAGCTGGCGCAGGCGGTACAAACAAATAGAGTATGTGTCATTTTGGTGGTTAATTGCTAATGGCTAATATATCTCTCAAAAATTAATTTTACCAAGCAAAAATCCCTTAGTACAATTAATTTTTGAGAGATATTTAATTGTGAATTGCTAATAGCTATTAGCCCAAGATAGCATCAGTCAAAAAAGCAATACCGATGCCACCTATTGCCCAACCAAAACGTTGTACGAGAGACTCATCCGAGCGGTCTTCAAATTTGCGAGTAGCGAATTTAGCTAAATACATTGCGCCCAGAGCGATCGCCATTTGAATAGCCGTAAAACCTGCTAAATAGGCAATTAATGGAGTCATTTCGGCACCAACAATAGTTTCCCCGTAAGCGTAACCGTGGAAAATTCCGGCCACAGCAGCTAGAACTGCAAGGGTTCGGGCGTTGAGTTTTTGCCCCTGGGCTACCATAACGCCAAAAGCTAGGACAGAAAAAGCGATCGCGATTTCTGGCAATGGCAGGTCCATGCTTGCTAAATGAATACCCGTTCCTAGCATTGCGGCGATCGCGAAGGATATTGGTATTAATATTCCTCCTTTGATACCTGCGGCAATTAATCCTATCGCCACAACGAAAGCCAAATGATCCAGACCTACTACTGGGTGTCCCATTCCCGAGAGAAAGCCTTCAAATAAATTTTGCGGCGTTTGGCCTCCGAAGGGGTGATGAGCTAATGCGGGGGTTGCGATCGCCAAACTTATTAAACTCGCCAATAGAACGACTACCCAAGTCGCCACAAAATAGCGCCGAAAAGAGAAAAGCTTGCGGCTGCTGTGTGAATAGTCTTTAATGTTGTCTTTCATCCGTACCTCGCAGATTTTTTCTACACTTGTTTCGATGTCGGCGGGCATCCTGACTTAACCGGCGTTGAGAGATTTTAGAGCGACCCCTTCTTGCCGCTATGGCCACCAGTTATTTTCGGCCTAAGCGCCAAGGATCTGTAAATCTAACATCTAAAATTGGCTTACAGTTGCGGGACAGCGTCGGATTTGCACCGAACTTTCCCCGTTACCTCTAGGGACTGGCCTTCCCTAGAACCGACACAGAATCATCATACTAGCACGGATTTTTACTAGAGAAACGAGGGAGGGTCTTTAAGGAGCCACAACCAATTTAGGACTGCTATAGAGTGGGAAATATTAATTTTTGTTAAAACAAATAAATTATTAGCTAGGAGCAAAAAGCCGTGCTATATTCAATTAAGAATATAGAGAAAGAGATCGGTGCTAAGGTTGGTTAAAGTGTTAATGGGCGATTTCCTGTTTGTCTTGACAACGACCTTGTCTCCGAAATGCATTTCTCCATAGACAAATTTTCGAATGATTTGGGAGACAGACAAAGAATGTCAATTTACGTTGGTAATTTATCCTACGATGTAGCGCAGGACGATCTGAATACAGTTTTTGCGGAATATGGGGAAGTAAAACGAGTCCATTTACCGAAAGACCGCGAAACGGGTCGCAGCCGTGGCTTTGGCTTCGTAGAAATGAACACAGAGGAAGAAGAAGAGGCAGCAATTAACGCATTAGATGGTGCTGAATGGATGGGACGCCAGATGAAAGTTAACAAAGCAAGGCCAAGGGAAGAGAAAGGTGGTTCTGGTGGAGGAAGGCGCGGCTAAGAAAAAAAACTTTTCTCGCTACAGATTTTAAGTTTTATGCTTAATTCTTAGAGACTATAAAAAATATAGGCTCGGATATTTTGTCCGAGCCTATATTGTTTTGGTTAGTAGAAGATGTGTCAAAATACCGAGATTAATAGTTAAGTTTTCGTCAAGACTTCTATTATTAAGCTTTTGAGAGTAGTAAAAGAAAAGACACTTGTGATGAGATGCACCCTGGTGCATCTCAATTTTGAAGAGAACCAAGAATTTAATGGTTTTTGTAAGTTGTTAGTTGTAAGTTGTTAGTTGCAATGGCTCCTGTTTTAGCAAAGATGAGATGCTCCCGATGCACCAGGAGTATTTGAAGATGCTAAAAAAACAACTAATAAGAAAAAAAAGGTAGGTATGAAAAGCTGCTAGAAGCTAAAAAATATGAGTGTTTTTGGGCAGAGAATCAAAGACTAAAAATTAGCAATTACCAAGCATAGCCTAGCAATAACTAATTACCCCTCAAGGCAAAAAAAAAGCCAAAATCTCGATACGAGTCTTGAAATATCCTGTAGCTGGGTAAGTGGGAAAACCTGTCGAAAAGGGTTATAATAAGCACTGGTCATCAAAATAAAGTATTGAAGGCGTGGCAAACGACAACCGCAAACCCATCCTCTTAGAGTTTGAAAAGCCCTTGGCGGAACTGGAAAACAAAATTAACCAGGTTCGCGAACTGGCAGACGAAACCAGCGTAGATGTATCGGAACAAATTAGGCAGTTAGAATCAAAGGCCACTAAACTGCGTCAAGAAATCTTTAGCAGTCTTTCACCATCGCAACAGCTACAACTAGCCAGACATCCAAGAAGGCCAAGCACTCTGGACTACATTCAAGCCCTGGTCGATGAATGGATGGAATTACATGGCGATCGCTCTGGTGGGGACGATCCTGCCATAGTAGGAGGCGTAGCTCGTCTGGCAGGCAAACCAGTAGTAATTCTAGGACACCAAAAAGGCCGCGATACAAAAGACAACGTGGCTAGAAATTTTGGTATGGCCTCTCCAGGGGGTTATCGCAAGGCCCTAAGATTAATGGAACACGGGAATCGCTTTGGAATGCCAATCTTAACCTTTATCGATACTCCGGGGGCCTGGGCGGGAATAGAAGCGGAAAAACAAGGACAAGGAGAAGCGATCGCCTACAACCTCCGAGAAATGTTCCAGTTTGATGTGCCAATAATTTGCACCACCATCGGCGAAGGGGGCTCTGGAGGAGCTTTAGGTATTGGAGTGGGCGATCGCCTGCTGATGCTCGAACATTCAGTTTACACCGTCGCCACCCCCGAAGCTTGTGCTGCCATCTTGTGGAAGGATGCCAGTAAAGCAGCCAAAGCAGCAGAAGCTTTGAAAATTACAGCCAAAGACCTGAAAAAATTAGGAATTATCGATCGAATAGTAACAGAACCAACTGGCGGTGCCCACGTTAACCCCCTGCAAGCCGCAGAATTTCTCAAACAAATTCTACTCGAAGAGCTAGAAGAACTAAGTAAACTGACAGGCCCCCAGCGTAGAGAACTGCGCTATCAAAAATTCCGTAAAATTGGCCAGTTTGCCGAAGGCGGCCTAGAAATGCCGGAAAATCTAGGCTAATTAGGGTCTGCTGAATAAATAATTACTTTTTAGAGTGGGGCGTCAAGGCAGAAATTTGGGCTGAAAACTTTAGCCTAGATGCGCTACTAGGGTGGGCTGCAGCCAAAGTAACGCCCGCGTTTTAGTTGCGCAGCAGTTTCCGTTAGTGGTAAGATTCAGAATGTAACAAAACTTAATCAATAGTTCATTTTTGTCGTCGAGTCGAATAGAATCAACTAGCCGACAAAAATTAGCGAAATCGCAGAATAACTAAGAGCTGAAGATGCTTCATACATTCTCGAACTTGTTTAAATATTAAATCTCAGTTGAAGGTAACACAGATTTGCCATGACTATTACATCTTCCAAGGGTTCTAATCCTCCAAACTCTCTAAACATTAACGGTGTACCAAACGCAGATATGGGTAACTCTCCGCGAATTTCTAGCAGACCAGATCGCAACTCTTCATTAAACCCTACAACATCACCCAAGCGATCGCTCGCGTCCGTCAGCGACGAAGAAATGATGGCAGCGGTAGAGACAATGCTCAAAGGAGTAGGAGAAGACCCAAGCCGCGAAGGACTATTAAAAACTCCTAAGCGAGTAGCAGAAGCAATGCGATTTCTTACCAGCGGCTACGATCTATCCCTAGAAGAAATTGTAAATAATGCCATTTTTGACGAAGGTCATAACGAAATGGTATTAGTGCGAGACATTAATTTATTTAGTCTCTGCGAGCATCATATGTTGCCATTCATGGGTAAAGCCCACGTTGCCTATGTACCCAACGAAAAAGTAGTTGGTTTGAGCAAGCTGGCCCGTATTGTGGAAATGTACGCCCGTCGCTTGCAAGTCCAAGAACGACTGACTAGGCAAGTAGCCGAAGCAATTCAGTCCGTTTTAGAACCAAAAGGTGTCGCAATAGTGGTAGAAGCTACCCACATGTGCATGGTGATGCGAGGAGTCCAAAAACCTGGTTCCTGGACGGTTACGAGTGCGATGGTAGGCATCTTTGAAGAGGATCAAAAAACTCGCGAAGAATTCCTCAATTTGATTCGGCATCAACCAAGCTTCTTTTAATTAGCTTATAGCCGTCGGGTGCAACGATAATGCTTTATCCATTAAGCCTGAGTGCGTGCGTGTTAGTTGTTAATTGTCAGTTGCTAGTAGGTGGAAAAAGTCTGTTGAGAAAGATTCAATGCACCCCCGACAAGGTTCCAACGAACAACGAACAACTAACAACGAACAACTAACAACTAATAATCATGCCTAAACCAATTAAATTTGGAACTGACGGTTGGCGCGGTGTAATCGCAGACGATTTTACCTTCGATCGCGTGGTCAGAGTTGCCCCGGCAGCAGCCCGAGTCCTAGCGGAAAACTACGGCCATACCACCAAGAGTCGCACGATAATAGTAGGGCACGATCGCCGCTTTATGGCCGAAAAGTTTGCTCTAAGAGCAGCCCAAGCAGTTCAAGAGGCAGGGTTTGACGTGTTATTAACAGAAGACTATGCCCCAACCCCGGCCTACAGTTTGGCAGCGGTCCAACAAAAAGCCCTCGGGGCCATCGTTCTAACGGCCAGCCATAACCCGGGATCGTATTTAGGGCTAAAAGTCAAGGGGGGTTTTGGCGGATCGGTTTCCCCAGAAGTAACCAAACAAATAGAAGCTTTGTTAGAAAGCGAGGAAATTTCGGAAAGTTCGCAAACAGCAGCAGCTAATAATATACCAAGGTTCGATCCCTGGCCGAGCTATTGCGAAACTTTACGCTTGATGGTGGATATAGATGCTATTACAGAAGCGATCGCTACGGGCAAAGTAACAGTATTTGCGGACGTGATGCACGGGGCAGCGGCTGGAGGTTTGGCAAAAATGTTAGGAAAAGAAGTGCGCGAAATCAATGGCGATCGCGATCCTCTTTTCGGTGGAGGTGCGCCGGAACCTCTGCCGCGTTATATCTCGCAACTGTTCAAAGATATTAAAAGTCACCGAAAGTCAGGGGCGGGGTTGACGATCGGGTTTGTGTTTGACGGGGATAGCGATCGCATCGCTGCAGTGGATGGGGAAGGTAACTTTCTGAGCTCGCAAATTTTAATCCCCATTTTAATCGAACATTTAGCCGGGCGGCGAAAATTTACCGGAGAAGTGGTCAAAACCATTAGCGGTTCGGATCTATTTCCCAAGGTAGCGCGATTGTATAACTTGCCAGTGCATGAAACTCCCATCGGTTATAAATACATCGCCGATAGGATGCTGTCAGCGCAGGTGTTAGTGGGAGGGGAAGAGTCTGGCGGGATCGGCTACGGGACGCACATTCCAGAACGAGACGCCCTCCTGTCGGCATTGTATTTGTTAGAAGCGGTAGTAATGTCTGGGGAAGATTTAAGCCAAATTTACGAACGTTTGGAACGGCAAACAGCTTTTAGTTCCAAATACGATCGTATCGATCTGCCGCTGGCAAGCATGGAAGAGCGCGAGCGCTTGGTAGAACAGCTAGAAAGTCAGCCCCTTACAGAAATTGCCGGTCATAAAGTGGTAGATTGTTTGACTGTAGATGGTTATAAATTTAGGTTAGCAGACCGTCGATGGTTGTTAATTCGCTTTAGCGGTACCGAACCTGTTTTGCGCTTGTATTGCGAAGCTGCAGATATCGATCGAGTTAAAGAAACATTGAATTGGGCGAAGGATTGGGCCAATAGCGTTTAGGGGAAACAACGGGGACCATGGGTGCATATAAAAAATTAAGACAACCAAGAGCTTACTGCTTTTTGTCAGTTGTCAGTTGGAACGTTGTTAGTTAGCAGAAAAAGGGGAGCATCCCATATTTGTAAAAAAACAAAAAAATCAATTATTTTTGTCAGTTGTCAGTTGTCAGTTGTTAGTTTCCCAACTAACAACTAACGACTAACAACGCTCCAAAAAGCGGTAATTTCTTGGTTTTCTTCAAAATTGGGATGCACCCAGAAAAAGTAAGTTTGGGTGCATCTCATATTTGCAAAGAGAAAAACTCAGAACAAGGTTCTCACTAAGGACTAACAACGTTCCGAAAAGCATTAATTTTTAGGTTTTTTCACTCGGGTGATGCACCCGTTAGTTTGCACTCGGGCTATGGCTCGCAATTCTCCCTCTGGAACTCATCCACGGGATAATCCAGAGGAATAAAAGAATAACCAAAATGAGAACACTTAGAAGGGACCACTCTAGCAAAATCAATTCTCGACTCCTTGCGATCGCCATTAACTAGAAAATGTATTTCCCCCGTAGCGCCATAAGAACTAAAATGATCGTCTGCCAAGGCATTTTTTACCGCTATTCGTTTCGTCAATTCTTGTTGTTTTGGGAGAGATTCTAAAGCAGTAATTAAAACCCGAGTAGCATCATAAGCCAAAGCAGTACGCCAACTAACAGAACCTCCCCATAAATTTTTAGCTTCTGCAGGAAAAGTCGGGTTGGGACTATTCAAACTAATCCAAGGTGTAGCGATCGCCAGATTATTAGCTGCTTCTGCGCCCCCAAACTTTAAAGTATATTCGTTATAGACGCTATCTCCAGCGACGATGGGGAAATTAAATTCGCCATTGGCTTTTACTACCTCTATTGCCTCCGCTCTGGTGAAACTATTAGGAAAAATAGCCAGAGCATTCACTTCTCGTTCCTTTGCCAGTTGTACGGCAGCGCTAGCATTAAAAGAAGTCCTAGAAAAATCAAACCTGCCATCATTATTTCTCAACACAGTACCGCCTACTGCGGTAAAATTATTGAGAAATTGGTTTTGGATAGATTCGCTGTAAGCGCTATTGGGATTGTAAAATGTGGCAACTTTCTTAAGAGCGCCAGATCGATCCTGAAGGTAACTAGCCAGAGCTTGAGCGGTTACGGCATCAGAAGGAACCGTGCGAAAGAAAAAATTATTTCCCTCGGAAAGTTGGGCAGAGGTGCTAGTCGGAGAGACTGCTACTAATTCGTTCTCTTCGTAAACCGAGGCAACTTTGAGGCTGACTTCGCTAGAAAAGTGACCGACGACTCCGAGGACTTGACCGATATGGCCTAAATATTCTGCTTTGCGAACTGCTTTTTCGGGATCGTTAGCATCATCAGCGATAATTACGATCAGACCTTTGCCGCCTATTTTAGCATCGCTTTTATTGATAGCATCTTGGGCCCCGGCGACACCTCGGAGAATTTCCATCCCGGAGTTGAGAGCTTGGGTATCGCCTTCGAGGGGTGCGACAACAGCGATGGTGTAGGCATCGGCGTTTTGGGCGGCTAGTTTAGCATTATTGAGGTAAATTAAAGTTTCCGGATCGTTGCCTTGCTGGAGGCGGGCGCTTTCTAACCAATCGATAGCATCAGCATAATTTCTCTCGGCAAAAGCTTTAACTGCTTGTTGTTTTGCCTCGAGGGCCGAACCTGGAATCAAAATTTCTTCTCCACAACTCAAATCGTCCTCAAACTTGACCGGACAAATAGTGCGGCCTTCTGGTAGGATAGCGAGTAAGGCTCCTATTACTGCCAGGATCGCTAGAGAATTTCTTTGTTGTCCGCTTTCTTGTACTTTTCTAGTTTTGGTAGATTTTTTCTTGAGAGAGGGAAGTTTTACCCGGCGGGGGAGAGATGGCAGCGATATTGCATCCGCAACGCTTCGCGACTGCTCTTGCTGTGCTGGAGTATCCTTCTCGGGTTCTGGTTTTTTGTCATCTGCTTCTGCTTCTGGTGGAGGCTGTTCGGCTTGCAACCCCGCGATAATTTCCAAAATCTCCTCGGTAGTTTGAGGTCGCGACTGGGGTAAAGAAGCCATCATGTCGTCGAGCAAATCTGCCAGGTCTCTCGATAGGTCGGGTCGGCGGTTTCGCCAAATAACCCTGCCAGTTTGGGGGTCGCTCTTTAGGTCCTGGGGGTGTTCTGCGGTGAGTAAATAGACGATCGTGCGAGCGATCGCGAAAAAATCAGATTGTCGTATGGCTTTACCTTCGTACTGTTCTGGCGCGCTGTAACCTCGCGACAGCTTACCAGTCACATCTTTACCTTCTACTTCCCTTAAGTAAGTTTCTGTAAATTCTCGACAAGCACCAAACTCGATTAAAGCTAGTTGACCCCATTTTTCCGGTCGAGCTTGCGCTGTTGGGATATGTTCTCCTTCCTCTGTTGCCGATTCTGCTGAGTGAGATTTGGACTTTTGCCCTGAGTTGCTTAGATCGGATTCAGCAGACTTATGAGTTTTTGGAGCGATCGCTTCCTCTGTGGGTTCCTGGTTATCTTTCACTAGGGGCGGGGAACTGCGCAAGATAATATTATCCGGTTTCACGTCTCGGTGAATGTAATGAAACTGGTGGAGTTGACCGATAATTTGTACCAGTTGGGTTAACCAGGCGATCGCTCTTGCTTCCTCGATAGGTTCCTTATTATTTTGTTTGAGCCAACCCTCCAAATTAGTCCCCGCTATCTCCTCCATTACCAGACACTGCTGGCGATCGTTAGGGTCTTCGGACAAACAGAAATATCCCGACTCTTCCACCTCGGGCAGTCCCGGTCCCTTTAGCTGACTCAAGACCTGGGCTTCTTCGGCAAATAGGCAGATAGCTTTCTCTATATGTTCGTTATCTAGAGCTTTAGGCGTTTTTAACACCTTCAAAATTTTTGGCATACCGCCATCGGTGACTTGCCAAGTTTGACCGAAGCCATTGTCATTCAATTGCTGGATGACTCGATAGCGATCGTGCAATAACTGTCCTGGAATAATCATATAATCGTTTTTTTATAAAGCTAAATAAATTATTAAGATTTGTTTTTTGTTACGAAGACAGCAGAATTGTCTCCTGGTATTGGTGCAATTTCTTTTGCCCCACTCCTACATTATTACATCTCATCGGGGAATGGGCAATGGTCCATGGTCCGTGGGGAATTGCCTATTCCTTTGACTTTGCCATGAAAAATAGAAAATAGATAAATTGCTAATTACCATTGCACTCTCAGACTCATAACGAGTACTCATAAGGAGATTAAACAAAAAAATGTATGGGTAATCTGAGGCAGACAAAGAAGTAGCCAAAAGAAATTGAGTCTAACACAAAGAAATTAATTAATCAAGGGCAATGCGGTACGAAAACTATAGTGTCCCTCGGAAGCAAGAAGGCAGATATCCCCGTCATACCGAGGATATGTAGTGTTAGAAGCTCCAAGGAAAGATACTGGCAGGGGGGCTTTGAAAAAAAAATCAACAACCGCGATCGCCCGGAGATTCAAATTGGGTACACTACTGCTTAAGTCTCCTTAAATTATACAAAAACACAATAAAATGAACTCAGAAACTGGAGTACAAACTAGAGCAGCCCAACTACCAAAAAATCTCAACTTTCTGCGTCCCCTGGGGACTTATGAAACCGGGATTTTTAATGAAAGTGCCGCCGAAATCCCGGCCTACGACCACAACAGCGAAAGGCTTTTTGTAACCAAGGGTACAGAAGCCGAAGTGGACGTACTGGACATTAGCGATCCTGAAAACCCGAAATTGGATTTTTCCATAGACGTGTCCCCCTACGGAGGAGGTGCTAATAGCGTCGCAGTAAACCAAAACGGGATAGTAGCCGTAGCAGTAGAAGACGAAGTAAAACAAAGAGGGGGCTCCGTTGTCTTCTTTAATCGAAACGGGAAATTTCTCAGCGAAGTTCACGTCGGTTCCTTGCCAGACATGGTGACCTTCACCCCCGATGGGGATAAGGTATTGGTAGCTAACGAGGGAGAGCCCACGGAAAACTACCAAAGCGACCCTCGCGGTACGATTAGTATTATTGACATATCCGATGGGGCGAAAAATGTCACTCAAGAAGACGTTAGCACGGCGACTTTCGCCGATTTTAACCCCCGCAAGTACGAACTAATCGGGAAAGGAGTCCGCATCTTCGGTCCTGGGGCTAACGTTGCGCGGGACTTAGAACCGGAATATATAGCAGTATCCCCCGATGGAGAGACGGCATTCGCTACCCTGCAAGAAAATAACGCCTTTGCCGTCATAGATATAGAATCCGCAGAAGTTACCGATATCCTGCCTCTGGGTTACAAGGACCACAGTCGGGGGCCGGCAACTCTGAGTCAGTTTAATTTCCGCCCCGGGCAACTGCCGGTATTGGGGACAACAGAAGCAGGTCAAGAAATCAAACTCGGGGGTTTATCCGGTCTCTGGTTTGAAGGAACAGACGAAGAAACCGGCAACCTCAAATTTGTCGCGGTACCCGATCGCGGCCCCAACGGCGCACCCACTGACGTTGACGACGACGACGAGGAGGAACGGCCCTTCGTATTGCCAGACTATCAAGCAAGGGTAGTCCGCTTCGAGCTTAACGAAAACAACGGCAGGATAGTCAACATCAACGAGACTTTGCTAACTCAGCAAGACGGTACTACCCCCATCACCGGTCTGCCCAACATCGAAGGCATAGACGAAGTACCAGTAGATTTAAACGGCAATCCTTTAACTTACGATCCCTTCGGTGCCGACCTGGAGGGAATAGTAATTAATGAGGGCGACGGAAGTTTCTGGATGGTAGATGAATATCGCCCCTCTATCTACAACTTCGATGCAAACGGCGTACTGATAAATCGCTTCGTGCCAGCGGGAACTGCAGAATTGGCAGGACAAGCAGAAGGCACTTTTGGCACGGAAACCCTGCCGGCCGAATATGCCAACAGGCGACCCAATCGCGGTTTTGAAGCTGTGGCCCTGGATACGGATAGCGACATTCTCTACAGTTTCATCCAAACGCCCCTGGCAAATCCCGATGGCGACACGTCGGACAATTCCAACGTCATTCGCATCCTCGGCATCGACCCAGAAGATGGGGAACCGGTAGCGGAATACGTTTACCTCCTGGAAGGTTCGACCTTCGGCGATGGGAAAGTGGATAAAATTGGCGATGCCGTCTATGCCGGGGAGGGGAAATTCTTAGTTACGGAACGGGACTCATCCACCAGCGAAACAGCTAAGAAATTTATCTTTGAAATCGACCTCAAGGGTGCAACTAACCTGCTGGATGCTGACGCGCCCAATATTCCGCAAAACTCTACCCTGGAACAATTAAGTGCAAACGACCTCAAACAACGGGACATTCAACCGGTCGATAAAATCAAAGTCACCAATTTACCTTCCATCGGTTATTCGGGGCTCGATAAACCCGAAGGTCTGACCCTGTTACCGGACGGACGCATAGCAGTCCTTAACGATAACGATTTTGGTTTGCTCGACGAGGAGATACCAGTGGATGGTACGGTGGCTCTAAATCCCGATCCGACGCCCATAGTTTTGGGTCTTATCGACTTTGCCGAGGGTAACACCCTTGATGCCAGCGACGAAGACGATGACATCAACCTCCAAAACAGGCCGGTTTTTGGGATGTATCAACCGGATGCCATAGAGTCTTTTGAGAGCGACGGTAAAACCTATTATATTACTGCCAACGAAGGGGACGCTCGGGATTACCAAGGTTTTAGCGAAGAAGCTCGGGTGGGGGATGTAGAAGTAGAACTGGATTCCGATGTTTTCGGCAACACGGCAGAACTCAAGACGGAAGAAAATCTCGGTCGTCTAACCATTACTAAGGAACAAGGAGACTTAGACGGCGACGGCGATTTCGATCGCTTATATGCCTTCGGCGGCCGTTCTTTCTCTATCTGGGACGAGTTTGGTAATTTAGTTTACGACAGCAGCGACGATTTCGAGAAACTGACGGCCGACCTGTTCCCA
>CALKCV010000214.1 GCA_938083405.1 uncultured Microcoleaceae cyanobacterium
AAAAACCCGGTTTCTGGCGGGCGAGTTAGGTTTACGAAAATTATGTCAAAATTTTTACTGCAACTAATTGTAATTGTGGTTTTAGCTTTGTTGTGGATAGTCTTAACGGCTACTCCCGCCCTAGCAACTATAGTTTTGAGTGCATAAAAAAAGGTAAGGGCACAGAAAGCGATCGCTTCTTTGCCCTCACCAAAACTACAATTTTAAATGAAATTATACCGTCAAAGTTGCGGACGATAATTCCGCCAGAGGTTCCCAGCGGCAAACATCGTTAAATAAAGCTTCATAGCCGGCGACATTAGGATGAATGCCGTCATCGCAAATGCGAGACATCCACCAGCGATCGCCCCTGTTCAACCATTTTTCAAAAATATCTAAATAAGGAATTCCCCGTCGCAAACAAGCTAACCGAGTCGCTTCTTTATACCGATATTGTTCCGCATGATTGTAATACATACAATTCAAAAAAGGCATTTTAGAAGCCTCAACCGGCACCATGCCAATAAAAAAGACTTGGGAAAGATCCCTGGCAGTGTCTAATAAATTGTCGAGCTCTTTTTTAAACTTTTCAAAATCTGTAAAATTACGACCGTCGGGCTTTTGAACTCTCGCCGAATCGTTCATTCCTACTGACAAAATAATCCCATCGGGTTTAGTATTTCTCAACTCTCCTCTATAGTGGAACTCGCTTTCTAAACGTTGGGCTACTTGCTCCGCGCGATCGCCCCGCACTCCTAAGTTATAAAGAATATGGCCGGGACTTTCTGGAGACATCCACTCCCGCCGCAATCTCTCTACCCAACCACCACCCTCCGGATCTCCAAAACCATAAATCGTACTGTCGCCCAGGGCTACCAGTCTCAGGGGACGGTTGCCTATTTTAGAAAGTTTTTCTAAAGTTTTTGTAGTCTCTGCTACTAACATAAAATATCTAAGTTCAATTAACATTTTAACAAATTTTAACATCTGAATTTGAGACCGTCAAGTAGCTTCTAAAAAAAAATGCCTCTTTTGTCTGAAACTGGTTGAAATGTGATAAGATAGAAGGTATTATTCATGCGTGTTGGCAAAAGATTATGCAAGGAAAAATAGAATCCATGGAACTGAACCGTCGCGGAGAGCAGTTGCTTAGTGCAGCTTCAAATCGTTATCGGATTACGGTGCAGGTAGCTAATCGTGCCAAACGCCGTCGCTATGAGGATTTCGATAATCCAGACGAGCCACTGATGAAGCCTGTCATACGGGCAGTGGTGGAAATGTCCGACGAGCTGATGCAGCCGGAAATTATTAGCGATGTAAGTAGGTAGCCAGGGGAGTGCGGGCCATGAAAAGTAGAAAGCGATCGACAGCTAGAGAGCAGATCGAGAAACCGAGTTTCTGCGAAAACCACAACGAAAGATCGGCGTTTTTGCCATCAGAAACCAGGTTTGAGAGAAGACTAGACCGACTCTCTTGGGGCGTAATTAGTCTGACAGTATTAATTGGGCTGGTTGGGGGGAGTTTGCAGATAACCTCCGCCCCAGGACAGGCCCGCACCATAGATCTGCTCCAAAGTCGCGATGTAGTCGTGCCCCACCCTACTGCCATAGTGCAGCTTCAGAGACCGGCGGAAATCTGGCCGCAGGTTTACGAAGAGTTGCCAGATTTGCCGTTGGAGAATAATTATGTATCGACCGAGGGCGGGGAAAAGAAGGCAGATAATACTTTAGTGGGACGTTTGGTTCGATACCATTTTTATGTCAAGCGTCGTCCTCCTAATTTTCGTTTTGATTGGAAGTTGACTTTGGCTGACTATTTAGGGGCCAATGAATTAATGCAAGAATCGACCTATCCGGGTTACGAGTCGCTAAAAGAAAATCCGATGGAGGGCGATCGCCAGGCAATTAAAAGTATGACCAGAGCCCAGCGAAATGCTTTAATTGATGTTTTGGTCGGTATTTTTGGTGCCAATAGCGCAGAGGGAGGGACTTCAACTGCGCCAACACCGACGGCAACTCCCAAACCTTCTACTCCATCTTTGCCGCCCCTGCCGGGGCCGGGAGATGCAGATTTGTTAAAGTTATGAGTTCGTTGGTTTTAATAGTGAAATCGATCGTTAATAATAGATGAGTCGAATACTCAAAAGTGGAGCCGGATGGCGTTTGGGTTGGGATGAGAAAGCGGCACAGTTTAAAGGTTTGGTGGGGGGAGACAATTGGGCCATGGAACTGACCGAAGCCGAACTCGACGATTTTTGTCGATTGTTGGGAGAACTTGCCAAAAATATAGAAGAAATTGCCAGCGAGTTGATGGACGAGGAGAAAATAGCCTGCGAGGCAGAGAGCGATCGCCTCTGGATGCAGCTAGAAGGCTATCCCCAGAGCTACACCGTCCAATTTATCTTGAATACGGGCCGCAGGGGAGAAGGTAAGTGGCCAGTTGAAGCAGTTCCCGGTTTAGTCCGGGCGGCCCAAATGCTGAGAATTTTTTAATGCCAGCTTTTAATTAAAAATTAAATAAAAAGGTTGCATTTTGGCGATTTTATGCTAGATTAATAAATCGTGCGCTGTTGAAAAAAAGTTAACTAAAAAATAGTTGCACAAAAACAAAAAAGCATGATATGCTTGATAAGTCTGTCGGGGCGTAGCGCAGCTTGGTAGCG
>CALKCV010000215.1 GCA_938083405.1 uncultured Microcoleaceae cyanobacterium
ACAACCTACGTTTGCGTAGATATTTCACCTTGGATGGCTACCAGGATATTCGACCTTGACTCCTGGTGTTATATGGGGGTTTCCTCGTTATCTATTTACCATTATTGTCTTCCTTAGCAGGGTAAATTCTCCCGGGGAGGGCATTAACTATCGATAATGCATTCAAAATTACATCATCCGCCTCCCTGTCCCTTAGTATCCCTGGGCCTCCAGTCTGCAAGCACGTTTAGTTAGTCTTCCCTAACAACCTTATTTCAGGCCGACTGGTTCAGCATGTCGAGAGTTTTATTACCTTCGTGTTCCTCTGCTTAGAAGGCTCGCTAGGGGTCGTGAGGGTGCTTCCTCGTCGTTGCCCCATTTGACCCCGCTTCTGGGATTGATGTCCAATCGCTACCCAGGGGGTCATGCAGTCAATCCGATAGCTGGACGGGTGGACTTGCACCACCAAGGTAAATAGACTTTTAGGGCCACGGGTTATGATTGTCCGTATGTCTTGGCCACTAAGGGGTTATTATTAAGGCTATTGGCCCACTTTCAACCCCACGAGTCGCACTTTGATTTAACTGCTATACCAAAAAACTTGGCCTTGCAGGTACAGAAGCATAAACCAGAGGTAAAAGAGGCCCTGTTTGCTCTTGACCGTTAACAGCTAGTTCGCTATGGCACAAGTAAATACGATGTTGTTTTGACATACTGGTTTCCATAAGGTTATCTGAATGACCCATATCTCGGAGACGTTGGCCATAATTATTAACGCGACTTAACAAATCTATCAAAATTCGTCGCAAACGTTCCAGATCTGCCTCCTGTCCTTTTGCCTCATCGGGCGAAAAAACTGAAGCAATTCGCTGGATATCTTCTGAAGTCGAGCCTGGTTTTAAATGGCCTTGCAGAAAAAATGGTGCGGCAAATAAAGTAGCAGCACCGCCGCTCAACCAGAGAGAAGAACCAGCATCAAGCCAAAACTGCCATCTATGGGATTGACGAGAGACCCGATATTGGAAAATAGTGGCCAAAGTAACCCTAGGGGGGCTTGGGCCAATAGCTCGCACGGGAAAAGGATTGGCACCGATCGCTCCGCGTCGCAGAAGTCCAATAAACCCCGCGATCGCCCCGGTGGATGAATAATTTCCTACCAGGGAGTCGGCACCGCCCGCCTGGTTTGAGGCAAACTCTGATTTTTTCAGTCGTTTATCAACTTCCCAGTAGTGGCTTGCGGTTTCCATCAGTTCCCTAATGGCAGCTAGTTGCTCGTAAGGAAGAAAGACTCCAGACATGAAGAATTTCTGAATGGCACGGTCTAGGAGAAATATCGGACTGGGGAGTTGAAGTTCTTGTTGTTGCGATCGCATATCTTCTATCCACTCTACAATCCCTTCGTAAGCATTGGTAGCTCGATAGCCTAATAGATCCCAGCGAGGAAATGCCTTGACTTCCAGCAAGCGAGGATTTTCTACGTCTGGGTAAAAACAACTATCGGCAAGCATTCCCGCTCGCACGGGGTCGATATCTGCTGAAAAATTGCCGGTTGGGGAGCGATCGCTAGAAGCTATATCCCCGTCGTCGGGGTTTTTCTCGTTTAACTGGGGTTGCTCCGATCCGTGCTTGTTCGAGGTTGACCTCCCAGAAAGTACGACTAGCATTTCTGCTACGGCATCTCGGTCTGCCAGACGACCCAACCCGGGATAAACCAGAGTTAATAAAGTCAGCAACGCTCTAATCCTGGGATAGCTTACCAGAGAGCGCTGTTCTTTGAGCGGTTGGACGGGAATGCCTGCATGGGTGAGGATGGAAATTAGGGTATAGCGGGCGATCGCATCCAAACCGGGAGCGATAACCGCGACTTCTTGGGGTTCGACGCGGCCGGAGTTAATGTGTTTAATTATTATTTCTGCAGTCTCTCTGAGCAACTCGGAGCGCGATTTTGTTTGAATGCATTGGATGTAATCTGGAAGTCCCAAGTTAGGGTTAGTTAAAGCGTAAGGTGCCGTTGCCAATTCTATTATTGGCTGTCCTATTTCTGCTAATACTAAGCCGGAGCAGTGTAAGTCTTCTATCTGACAGTGTTGTTGCAGTTGTGCTAAATAATCTGGATCTGCTCCCAAACCCAATCTAATTCCACCGTTGGGGTTATAAGTAAAGCCCCCAGTGGCTCCTTTGCTAAGGAGAAAATCGAATAGTCCCCTGGCGATCGCTGGATATTCATCGACATCATCTGCCAGGACTACTCGATAGCGACGAGTTAAGTGTTGCTGGTAAGAAGTATCTGGCAGTAAATACCGCCAGTACAGTTCGCTAATAATACCGTAAGTAAGCAACCCTCTTTCGAGACACCAATTGCGCCAATCTTGCAACGCTTGCACCACCGATAACCAATCTCCCGAGTTTTCCGAATCCAATCCCTGTTCTAAGACTGTTTCTATGTCTTCTGTGGGCGTAGCGCTAAAGGCAGCCAATTGGAATAAATCTAAAAATCGGCGTACCATCCGATCTACATTTAGCCCTGGCTGTCGCAGTAGCCCTCGTTCAATTTGAGGACTCCAAAGGCGGCGGGCTAGTTCCTGTTCGGTTTCCGGCCGCAATCTTAAGGGAAATTGCGCTCTCAAGTCTAGGGAGCGAATTAGTAATGGCCAGAATAAGGTTACTTCTTCTTCAAAAAAGCCCAGAGGTGTTGTTGAGTTAAAAAAAGACTGGTCTTGTATTTTTTCGGAGATTCTATCTAGCAGTTCCATGCGATTATCGCTATTGGCTGCTAATACTAGAATTTTGGCTGTTGTTTGTTGGGGGTTGAGTTTTAAAGGGCGATCGCTCTGGTTTTGACCCTCTCTCATCCCTGCTTTAATCTCGATCTCTGTCAAAGGGGACTCGATCTGTTGGCCCCACCGCTCCAATAATTCTATGAGGCGCGTCGTTTTACCGCTACGAGAGGGCCCGCTAATCCACAGGGGAGAAGAAACCACGGTTTTTTTCCTTTGTCTAATTTGTTATATAGCAATCCTACTAAATTGTTTATGATACGATTGTGGCCCAGAAACCCGGTTTCGTGAGTTTCGCTTTATACCAACGGATGGCTATGTTTTGAATTGGGAATTAACAACTATAGCAATCCGTGGAGGGATTACGATCGAATTTTGAGCGAGAAACCCGGTTTCTGGCTAGATCGCAAACCCTGACGGATTGCTATAAAAATTAACAACTAACAACTAACAACTACCAACTAACAACTAACAACTTAAAATGAATACACCAAGTCACGCAATTATTAATCTTACAGTTTTAGGCAAATCGAAGCTTCCCGAGTTGAATCTCGCCATTGTCATGGGTGGATTTTTACCCGATATTCCTATATTTGCATTTTATTTTTGGGCAAAATTCATTGCTCGGATGCCAGAGGGAAAAATTTGGAGCGAAGCTTATTATCAACCCTTTATGCAAAATGTTGTTGCCATATCTCATTCTATCCCTCTGGCTTTAATTGGATGGGCGATCGCCTATTATTTTCAATCTGAATTAATGCAGGTTATCTGTTTGAGTATGGTCTTGCATTGTCTCTTAGATTTACCTGTTCACCACGACGACGCTCACAGGCATTTTTTTCCTTTGAGCAATTATCGATTTATTAGTCCTATTTCTTACTGGGACCCGAGGCACTATGGAGCGATTGTTGCTTTTGTCGAAATGACTATGGTGCTGTTGGGAACCTTTAGAGTTTTTCCTTGGGTTAGTTCCACTGTGGGTAAAGTTTTGATGGTGGGAGTTAATGTTGTTTATTTAATAGGTTATTTCCTGTTTTACGCTCGTTAAATTTGGGTGCATCTCACAAGAAAAGTTCCTCGCCCGCCAGAAACCGGGTTTTTTCAAAAAACCCGGTTTCGTGAGATCTCGATGCAGGCGTTGGTATTGTCAAAGAAACCGGGTTTCTGGGGTCCTAATTTTTCTCTACTAACCAAGGGCTCTATCAAGACCGCCTAATATTAAAACAACACCAATCTTCTCGCTTCCAGAGAGCAGCAACGATCCAATCATGCTGTTCTAAAGTATCGGCAATTGGTTTAGCTTGGTCTAATAAAATCCCGCTCAAAACGCCCCAAGTAGTCGGCCCCGCGATCGCATCCATTTGAGGAATCAAATCGACAATAACCTCAGCTAAAATATTGCATAAAATACCATCTACAGGACCGTCAAACATTTTTTTGAGACGGTCAATACTACCCTTTTCCACCAGCATAGAACCGGGAGGAATTGGATTTAACTTGCGATTTGCCCTTGCAGCACGGACGGCCAAAGGATCTACGTCCACAGCATAAACCTTACTCGCCCCCAACAGCACGGCCCCCAGAGACAAAATCCCGCTACCACAGCCAATATCAGCGACAACTACATTATCCTCTGGGGGCTGATAGCCAAGCCGCATTTCCAAAGACTCCAAACATAACTGAGTGGTAGGATGAGTACCGGTGCCAAAAGCAACTCCGGGGTCTAAACGAAGTAGAGTTCTCTCCGGTTTTTCGGGTATAGGGAGCCAAGCGGGATATATCAAAAAGCCCTCGCCCACCTCTAGAGGCTGCCAATGTTGCTTCCAACTACTGGCCCAGTCTTCTTCGTCGATTAAATCCCATTTCACTATTGGTGGTTGCTGCTCCATACACAAAGCATCTTGGCGCATCCACACGGAAAGAGCGGCCATATCTAACAACTGACCTTCTTCTTCTGGCAAGTAAGCCCAAATCAAACAAGTATTATCTTTTATCTCGCTAGCAGTTCCCCGACAGCCAAAATCTTCCAAACGCCAGAAGATTATATCTTCCAACGCAGGATCGCAAAGAACAGCTATTTCCCACCAGCTATTTGCCATATTAAGTAATTAATAATTAATAATTAATAATTAATAATTGTCGGACGTTTCGTAACGGTGGCTCGGGAGCGTTAATAATTGCCTCGTCCGCTCAAAAATTTTTAAATACAGGTTCCGCCCGAACTAATACTTAAATTTACAACTATGCTCCTGAATTAGGAGTTTAATATCCTACAGCCCAAAATTAATAGTAGTTATAAATTAGTAGCGATCGCCTTAGTTTTTGATTCTTATTGTACTTTGGCCATGGTATTGCTACATTTTTTAACTACCTAATTTTGGCTGTTTAATGAAGGGTGCATCGGGAGAATGAAGAAAACCCGCGAATTTGACGCTTTCTGGAGCGTTGGAACGTTGTCAGTTGTTAGTTGGGCGACTAACCGGATAACAGGCCACACGCGCCTGTTCTAGCAACTGACATAGGTCGTTGATTTTTGGGTTTTTTTACTTCGATGAGATGCTCCCTTAATGAAGATTAAAGACTGACGCTATAAGCATCTGTAATCCCTTCTTGTTTGCGAATTTCATCCAACAATCCATCGGGCAGGGGATCGTCGATACTCAATACCATAACAGCATCGCCCCGAACAATTTTGCGACCCACCTGCATGCTGGCAATATTGACATTAAAGCTACCCAAAAGGGAACCAAGATTACCAATTATCCCCGGCATATCTCGGTGTAAGGTCAAAACCATATGACCGGTGGGAGGTACGTTAACGGGGAATCCATCAATATTAGTAATGCGAATTTCATCGCTGCCTAGCAAAGCACCAGTAACCGTATGGTCGCCCAAAGAGCCCTTAGCTTCCAACTGCAAAGAGCCGGTATAATCGCGAACCCCGGCATCCCGAGTTTCCACAACCCTGATACCCCGTTCTTTTGCCTCAATGCTAGCATTAACATAGTTAACGCGCTCTCGCAAAGCCTGAGATAAAAGACCTTTTAGAGTGGCCACTATTACCGGTTGAGTATTCTTGTCTGCCAATTCTCCTTGGAGTCGAACGTTAAGGAAGTCTATGCGTCCTCCCGCCAACTGACTGACCAAATTCCCCAGAGTTTCGGCCAGCAGCAGATAAGGCTTAAGCTGTTCGAGAGTATCGGGGAACATACCCGGAATATTAACTGCGGATCTGGCTGGCAAACCTAACAAGACATCTCGAATTTGTTCGGCAACATCGATGGCCACGTTTACTTGGGCTTCGGCAGTGGAAGCGCCAAGATGGGGAGTTAAGACTAGATTTTTGCCTAACTCTCGCAGTGGAGAATCGGCTTCGAGGGGTTCGTTTTCGTAAACGTCCAAGGCAGCACCTGCAATTTTACCTTCTGTAAGAGCAGCAGCCAAGGCAGCTTCATCAATAATCCCACCTCTAGCGCAATTAATAATTCGGGCCGTAGGCTTCATTTTTTCTAAAGCTTCGGCATTTATCAAATGAGCGGTTTCTTTAGTTTTGGGAATGTGCAAGGTAATGTAGTCGGAGTCTCGCAGCAATAAGTCCATATCTACTAAACGACAGCCCAACTGGTCGGCCCGTTCTGTAGAAATGAAGGGATCGAAGGCCAGCAGCTTCATGCCCATGGCTTTAGCAACGACCGCCACATGAGAGCCTATCTTACCCAACCCTACAATTCCCAGAGTTTTTTTGTAAACTTCAACTCCCATAAATTCCTTGCGTTCCCACTTTCCGCTTTTTACGGATGGGTTGGCATGGGCGATGTGCCGGGAGAGGGACAGCATCATGGCCAGGGCGTGTTCGGCTGCGGCGATGGTATTGCCTTCTGGAGAGTTCACCACGACACTGCCTTTGCGGGTAGCTGCTGGTACATCTACGTTATCGACACCGACACCGGCGCGGCCGATAATTTTTAGATTTTTCGCTGCTTCTATGGTTTCTTGGGTGACTTTGGTGCCAGAACGGATCATTAGGGCATCGTATTCTGGTATTATCCGCACCAATTCTTCGGGGGGAAGACCTGTTTTAACATCGACTCCTGCGACTTGGGAGAGTATTTCTATTCCGGCTTTGTCTATTGAGTCGGATACGAGAACTTTTGGCATAGATTTTTGGTAAATTAGAGCGAGATCGACAAAAAAGCAATTTCCCCAAAGGGCTTACCTATAACTGTTGAATTGTTGCACTTAGCCTTCGGTTCTGTAAAGGCATTCGGTGCAAAATTTCTGGACTTTGCCCCCAAGAGTAGCAAGATGGGGTTGTGGTTTTGGTTATGATTAGAAAGATTTTAGATTCGAGTTTTTATGAATTACCTCATCGCCGTACTATCAGACCGCATCAAGGCCGAAGCTGCTTATTTTGCCATAGAAGCAGAAGGTTTGCCCATGGAGCAAGTAACTATTTTGGGCCGAGGTTATAAAACTGCTGATGAATTTGGCCTGATCGACCCCAACGAGACGGCCCGCAAACAAGCGATGCAGATGGTTACTTGGTTGGTCCCGTTTGGATTTGCTGCGGGTTGTACTTTTAGTTTGATTACTGGCCTTAATACTTTTGCTTGGGCGGGTGAAATTGGCAATCACGCGATCGGCGGCCTTTTGGGTGCTGTCTCCGGGGCCATGGGTGGCGTTGTGGTCGGTGGGGGCGTGGGTCTAATTTCCGGCGGTCGCGATGTGGTGCCGTACCGCAACCGACTTAATGCGGGTAAATATCTCATCGTTGTCGAGGGTACGGAGACTTTTACTCGCCGAGCTACTCGCATTTTACGTCAGTGCGACGCGGAAAATATACAAGGTTATGAAGCACCGTTGACTAATTAATAATTAATAATTAATAATTAATAATTAATAATTAATTATTAACAATTAACATTTTCCCAATTGCCCCTTCTTAAAAAGGGGTTTTACTGAAAGTCAAGCCTAGCCCTGTAGCTCTGTAGCCCTGTAGGTTGGGCTCGGCGAAGCGCAACCCAACAATACTATTGTCTTGTTGGATCGAATAATTTTGGGAAGTTCCTAACAATTAACATTTTCCCAATTGCCCCTTCTTAAAAAGAAGGGGTTTTAGTTAAAGCTTTAAAATTTAGTTATAGATCGATTATTATGTTACCAAAAGAAGAACTATTAAAGAATGTAGAAAATCGGGAGGTTGTCTCTCGGGTTATCGATCTAGCCGATCGCGCTATTAAAACTTGGGAAATTAGCCAAACGGATTTTTTATCGCCTCCAGAATTGGCGGAATGCCAGGAAATATTTAAACGCTTAACTGAGGTAATTGTAGTTCCTTGGGGAGGCTATGCCAGGGCGGAAAGACAAAGACTGGCGATCGCTCGCGAGGAATTACCAATTGATGTTTCTAATGTGGAATTAGCTGCCCTCAGCGTGGAGGGGAATTTTCTTTTTGACTCTGCTACTCACAGGGATTTTCTGGGGGCGATGTTGGGTTGCGGTATTGTTAGGGAAAAAACTGGCGATATTATTGTTTTGGGCGATCGCGGAGGTCAGGTAATTGTAGTTCCTGAAATGGTGGAATATTTAGAGATGAATTTGATGCAAGTTCGCTCGGTTCCAGTTAAGACTAAAAGGATAGATTTAAGCGAATTAAAAATAAGAGAACCAAAGAAGAAAGAGATGACGACGGTGGAAGCTTCCATGAGATTGGACGCGATCGCCTCTGCCGGTTTTGGGATGTCTCGCAGCAAAATGGTGGATTTAATTAACGGTGGAGATGTGAGGATAAATTGGAAAGATGTCAGCCAATCTAGCCATACAGTTAAACCGGGAGATTTAATCGCCATTCGCGGCAAAGGCCGCTTAGAAGTGGGAGAGGTTTCTATTACTAAAAAACAACGCTATCGAGTTCAATTAACTAGATATGTTTAGAGGGATCGCCTCACCAATGAAAGCGAACCAAAAAGGTATCGCTTTTTGTAGAACAGGCCTGTCGCCTGTTATCCCTTCAGTTGTTAGTTGGCTTACAAATTTTCATCTGCCAAACAACCCGCTGTTCGTTCAAAAAAACCTGGAGGCCAGCCCAATTTGTCTGGAGTTTTAGCAGACTTTTCTAGCTCCACTGCTTGATAAACAAGAATTATTTCTAATTCTAAATCTCCTACATCTTCGGGCAATTGTACCGTTAATTTCCCATCGCTATCTGCACGGGTTTTAAACTTAATTGTTTTCACGATTAATTACCTTCTGCTCGATGGAGCTAATTATATCCTGGTACTCAGGGCCCGCGGAAGTCCTTAAGGATTTTAGTCATTTTTACGGAGAAAGGCACTCCCGAAACTGATGGCCAAAAGCCAAAGAACCATTTCGACTTTATTTGTGGGTGTGGATACTCTTCCAAGAGAAACAGAGGAGTTAGAATAAAAAAAGTTAACCAATGGGGAAGGCCTATGACACGTCTGTATAATCGCGCCTTTGAAATTCTCAAAACTGAAGTCGATAGATGCGCCAATGCGGATCTAGCCGGTCCTGCGGCAAAAAAGATTGTCATTAAAAAATTGAAAAAACTGCGATCGCAATCTGGAGAACCGGCTACAGCGGCGGAATTGCGTTCTATAGTCAAGGAACAATATCCCAAATTTAGCGAAAAAGTCCTTCAAGATGCAGAAAAAGCCAACCGCCCGTCAATGACAGGGATATTCTTGGAGTTGACTGGTTTAGCACTTTTGGCAACTGCAGGACTGGTGTGGGTGGTGAATTTGCCTTATCCGATGATTCGCAAGCCAGTCGCCAAAACAGCGCCAATGTTATTGTTGCCCAGCTATATTAGCATGGACCATAACTACAAACAGGCAACAGCTTTAGTAGAACAAGCAGACCAATTAGTAAATAAAGCTACCAGCGCTGCCGACATTAATTTAGGCGGTAAAACAGTCCAAAAAGCACAAACACATCTTGATGCTTTACCAGTTTGGTTTTTAGGATATTATCCAAAACGATACTGTACGTTTTTTAGTTGTTCTTGGCAATTTACCTTCGATGAATTTGAAAGTGCCAGAAAGCAAATAGGACGGATCGAAGCTAAAACTTTTCAAGAAAAAAATGCTTTAAATCTTTTGAATAAAGCCGAAAAATCTATCGAAATTGCTAAACAACAATACAGCGTTGGAGTGACTCCCGCAGAGAAAAAACAAGCGATCGCCGATTGGCAAGCTGCGATAGATGTATTAGAGGAAATCGCACCTTCTACTCTAGCAGGAAAAACTGCCCGTCCTAAATTAGCCGCAGCCAAACGAGACTTAAAACAAGAAGCGGGTTTAACGGCAGGCAACCAAGTCAGCGGCAGTTTAATTGAAGCAGCAAAACAATTTGGTATGGCTGCTGCTGTGGCATCGCAAAACCCGCCCCACTCCGCAGGGCAATGGCAACAAATAGCAGATTTATGGCAAGAGGCCGTTAACCGACTAAAACAAGTTGGAGTGGATAACCCGGGTTATGTGGAAGCTCAAACTAAACTGGCACAATATCAAATAAATGTGGGAAATGCCAAGATTCGCCTACAAAACGAAAAAGATGCGGAAGCTGCCATGAAACGGGCTAAAAATTTAATCGCAGATTGGCAAAGATATGCTCTAAACGAAAATCCTAATACTGGCGTTTTAGCTAGCAAGTTACAAGAAATTGTTAACCAGCTAGATTTGGTTAAACCTGGAACCACTGTAAGTTCCGAAGCGCAAGAATTGCGGCAATTTGCGAATAATAAACTAAAGGAATTAAATAAGTAATTGCCCTCCAGATTCGTAGGTTGGGTGGAGTAGATTCGTAGATTCGTAGGTTGGGTGGAGCAGCAGCGCAACCCAACATTAGTAGGAACGTAGGGTGCGCACCGCGCACCAGACTCACGCCAAGCGTTCCCCAGGTGCTGAGGAATCTCGTCTTTTAGCTAGAACGTAGGGTGCGCACCGCGCACCAGACTCACGCCAAGCGTTCCCCAGGTGCTGAGGAATCTCGTCTTTTAGCTAGTGCCAGGAAGCACCCTACTACTCAATGCTGGTGC
>CALKCV010000216.1 GCA_938083405.1 uncultured Microcoleaceae cyanobacterium
TTATGTGGAGAGACTAACCAAAATAGTGACCAATTCTCAATCCTGGCAACAACTTCTAGGCAGTCAACGAGACTGGGTATGGCGAGGTTGGCAAACTCGCTACACCTATATCAGAGCAAAGCAACACCGCAAAAGCTCTCAGACAGAAGAAACAGCAACCAAAGCCTCAATCTCTAAACCTCCGATCCTATTGCTACATGGTTTTGGCGCATCAATTGGCCATTGGCGAAAAAATCTGGGGGTACTCAGCCAAGAGCATACAGTTTATGCCTTAGATTTATTAGGATTTGGAGCTTCCCAAAAGGCGATCGCCACCTACAACGTGGAGCTCTGGGTAGAGCAAGTCTATGAATTCTGGCAGACATTTATCCAAGAACCCGCAATCTTAATAGGCAACTCTATCGGTTCTCTGGTATCTCTAGCAGCGGCAGCCTCCCACCCAGAGATGGTACGAGCCGTAGTAGCCATCAGCCTGCCAGATCCGGCAGTACAAACAGAAGCCATCCCCCCACGGCTATTACCCCTGGTCGAAACGCTTCAAAACATAATTGCTTCGCCGCCCCTGCTAAGAACAATTTTTTACTTAGTGCGAAAACCGGAAACAATTCGTCGCTGGGTGAAATTAGCTTATGCTAATCCCGATTCTGTTACCGACGAACTGGTAGAGATATTAGCAGGACCGCCTGGCGATCGCGGTTCTGCCCGAGCTTTCTGCATTCTATTTCGGGCTATGGGCAGCAGCAAGTTAGGTCCTGGGGTTAAGGCCATCTTACCTGCCTTAGAAGTTCCCATACTTTTAATTTGGGGCGAAGAAGACCGACTAATTCCTGCCAGTGTTGCCAAACCCGAGGGATTAATGGAGTACAATTCCCACTTAAAGTTAGTCAAGTTGGAGAATGCTGGTCATTGTCCCCAGGATGAATGTCCCGAGCGAGTAAATGAATTAATTTTGAACTGGATCGGTGAATGGCAACAAGAAAATACTTAATACGATCTAGTTTCGTTTCGTCTAGTTTAATTTCGCTTCGCCCTTATAGAAGCGTATCTAGCGGATTGCCAGATGCTCTGAAACACCAACACTTTTAAATACTATTATCTCAAAGGGAAAAACTATCGTGAAATTTTATTGGCTCTTGCCCGGCGTACTAAGTTTCTTTTTACTATCCCCTGTTGCAGAAGCGTCCAGACTAGATTCTTGGCGATTTGACGCCAATAGAAACGAACTACACTTTAGAACTTCTGAAGATGTTAGCCCCAAGGCCCAGTTAATGTTCGACCCAACTCGCTTGGTCATCGATTTACCGGGCACTAGCTTGGGAACTCCTCTGTTGCGTCAAGCTGGTACCCTCGGGATAAAATCTATCCAAGTGGCGCAGTTGAATAACGAAACGACGAGAATGACGGTCGAGTTTGATGAAGGTTATACCGTCAACCCGCAGCAAGTCCAATTCAAGCCCTCTTCTGGAAGTCAATGGACCGTGCAATTACCGCCAGTGGAGCTTATTGCCAAATCTTCAAATAGAACTAACACGAGAAATTCCTCTCCCTCAAATTCCAACAATCCTTTACTAGAGTCTCTAAGGGGCGATGTTCTTCTCGAAGAAATAGAGCTAACCTCTGATGGTATTTTGATTCGCACCAGTGGGGGTCAACCAAATATTGCTGTAGAACCTAGTCTGTTTGGTAACTACACGACTATACAGATTAAGGGTGCTTCTATTTCTCCCAATCTCTCCGAGCGAGATGTCCTTGTTAATCGACATGGGGTTAATCGTCTGATGGTGAGTCAGGTTGAAAGTAATGGGCCGATCGTTCGCTTGAGGTTGCAAATGCTCGATCGCCAAGTTGACTGGCAGGTTTCTTCTAAGCGATCGGGGGATGTTTTGCTCGTGCCGAAAAAAGCTGCTGCCACTCGCCCGGGCGATCGCTTGCGGGATAGGTTGCGCGATAGAGCGAATTCTGGCGAGTTAGCCACGATTAAATCTATTGAGTTAGAAGCGGATGGCAGCCAATTGTTAGTAGAAGCAGATGGTCCTATAACGAACAGCGGCGATTGGGACTCCTCTTCAGGGGCCTATAAGCTGGTTATTCCTAATTCCCGGTTGGCCCCTAGACTAATGCCCCCTCAGTTAAATGCCAGCGATCCTTTATCGTGGGTCAGAGTTCGTCAAGAAAACCGCAATACGGTAGTTATTCTGATTAAACCGGCTTCTAATATAACTATCGGCCAAGTCCAACAGTCTAGCTCGCAAGCTCTATCTTTGGAATTACAAAGTCCAACATCTGCTCGACCTTTTCCTTGGCCCCGCAGAAATAATCCTCCAAGATCTGCTCGACCTTTTCCTTGGCCCCGCAGAAATAATCCCGCTCCCGAACGGCCGCGAAATTCCAATGGGCGAGTTGTAGTGGCCATAGACCCGGGACATGGAGGCAGGGACCCGGGTGCTGTTGGTATCGGGGGGTTGCGAGAGAAGGATGTCGTCATGCCTATATCCCAAGAAGTGGCGCGGCGCTTGGAAGAGGGTGGGGTAGATGCAATTTTAACTCGGAGTACGGATTGGGAAGTCGATCTTCAGCCGAGGGTTGATGTGGCAGAAAGGGTTGATGCTACGTTGTTTGTCAGCATCCATGCCAATGCTATCGACATGACTCGCCCCGATGTTAATGGTATCGAGACTTATTATTATCAGACGGGGTCGGGGCTGGCGAGAAGCATCCACGATAGCGTCCTTCGAGCTACGGGAGGTCCAGATCGCGGCGTGAAACAGGCGAGATTTTACGTTCTCAGAAAGTCTTCTATGCCTGCGGTTTTGGTGGAAGTTGGTTTTGTAACTGGTGCTGAAGATGCTCCTAAATTGGCTAATCCAGCTTACCGTAGTTTGCTGGCAGAGGCGATCGCTCGCGGTATTTTAGAATATCTCGGACGCTAAGTAATTAATAATTAATAATTAATAATTAATAATTAATTACCAGTGCTAAATTAATGGGAAGTAAATCTGAAGACGAAGACAAGCGGCAATATGAAAAATTAGTTTTTTCTATTTATGCTTGCCTAACTGCTTATTTTTTCCATTGAAGTACCCTAGATCGGGCAAACAAACTGCAACTAACAATTAATAATTAATAACGAAGACCGAGCAATGAAAACTGAAAAAAGACGACAAAGAATTGGTGTTTTTGACAGCGGTGTGGGGGGATTAACTGTATTAAGAGAGTTGTACCGACAATTACCCCAGGAATCTATCCTTTATTTCGGAGATACCGATCGCTTGCCCTACGGCAATAGGTCTAGTGGGGAAATTTTGCAGTTTGTCCGCGAAATTATTGCTTGGTTGGTCGAACGGGATGTAAAAATGGTATTGATGGCCTGCAATACCAGTTCCGCTTTAGCTTTAGACCTAGTTAGAAGCGAGTTCGACATCCCTATTTTAGGTTTGATTTTACCAGGAGCTCGTGCTGCGGCGAACATAGGAAAGCGAATAGGTGTAATTGCTACTCCTGCCACTGCCGCGAGTAATGCTTATCGGCGGGCTATGTTAGATCTCGATCCTTCTGTGAGGGTTTGGCAAGTGGGTTGTCCTTATTTCGTACCGCTCATCGAGCAGAATCGAATTTACGATCCTTATACTTATGAAGTGGCACGGGAGTATTTGAATCCTTTAATACAGCAGCAAATCGATACTTTGGTTTATGGCTGTACCCACTATCCGCACTTAGAGCCGATAATGCGGTCTTTGTTAAGCGATCGCGTTAATTTTATCGACCCTGCAGTCCATTTAGTAAAAGCTGCCGCAGGGGAGTTAGAAATTCTCGGTCTTGGTAATTTAGGTACGGCCTTACCTACTCGTTTTGCTGTCAGCGGTTCTCCCGAACAGTTCGCTAACGTGTCTTTACAATGGCTAGGTTACACTCCTGATGTAGAAAAAGCTTCTTTACCCACTATTATTTCCTCTTCTGTTTCTTTAGAATCTACTGGAGCATCAGAGTAGCGATAGGGTAAAGAACGCTGATTGCCAATTGCATCGTTTTTTAAAAAGCCGAAATTTTTGTCGCCTTCAATTTTGTTTACTGTGAAATAGCTAATTATTTTACCTCTATCTCGAAAAACTTAAAGAGTTTTTTAGAGAAAAAACTGAAGAGGAATTTATTAGAATTTCCTAATTTTTATTAATTTCATAAGACGACAAATAACTTTCGACTTTTAGCGAACAAGCATGGCTCTAAGGTTTACTTTGAGATTCTGCAACCTCAGAACGCCAAGAAGTTCCACGTGTCATTTTGGCAACTCGCCCCGCTAATATCAATACTATGTAAATAGTTAGTACATAACCGGCAGCTAAAGTTGGAATGACGAAGGTTATATTGTGATAGTTCATTGTTGTACCTATTGTTTTGAGGAGCGTTTTCAAACTAGGATTGTTACAATCTATAGTATTTAGCACTCAATAGCGGCTGCTAAACTGCAAATGCTTTTGGGGCCACAGCAATTGATGAGAAAATGTTTCTATCCCGTGAAAATACCTATCTAGCTGCTTTTTTGTAGCAAACTCATCGCAACTGCTTTCGTCTGGGAGTTGTTAGCAAGTGCAACTGCTTCAGCCTGCTAACGACTCATAAGTATTTTCTTTCACCCCACTATTTCATCGTTAGACCCAACTGGAGGAACTCTCCCAAATCTTCTCTATTCTGTACTTACGAACGAGAGAGAAGCTTCAGCTATGCTATACAGCGCTCCTAGCGTCAGGTTAACTATCTACAAGCCGGGCTTGACTGCTTCAATACTTAGATTTTTTACAATCCTTAATTATTAAGTTAACACACGAATCGACTTTTAGATAAACTTTTTCTCAAAAAACTTAACAATTCGACACAATTGCCCCTCGCAGC
>CALKCV010000217.1 GCA_938083405.1 uncultured Microcoleaceae cyanobacterium
TTAACTCCCTAAGCTTTGCCTTATATTTCGTTTAGTAGAACCGCCAATTATTGAAAATAATTAACCCGCTTCTTTTTCTAAAATCATAGTTACCGGACCGTCGTTTTCTATAGAAACTTGCATCATCGCTCCAAATTCGCCAGTTTCTAATTTCAAACCGCTCGATCGCAACTTTTCTACAAACAGATTATAAAGGTCTTTTGCCAGATTAGGAGATGCAGAGCGATCGAAGGAAGGCCGACGACCTTTGCGACAGTCTCCGTACAAAGTAAATTGACTCACTATCAGCAATTCCCCATTAATATCTAAAACCGATTTTTCCCAGCGATCGGCATCGCTATTGGGGTCGGGAAATAGACGAAGAGCGAGACATTTACGAACCATCCAATCTAATTCTGCCTCGGTATCGTTTTTCGCTATTCCTACTAATAGATTTAATCCTTTGCCGATTTTACCTACTATTTTACCGTTAATTTCTACTCGGGAAGATGTGACTCGCTGGACGATAACCCGCATGATTTTTTTTGTTTTTTTCTAGCCGTTCGTAGCGATCGCTTTAGCGATTTAAAATAAAATCGATCTAAATCGCTAAAGCGATTACTACAAACAAGGTTGCTCAATGGCAACTAACTAAACCAGACAATTTTCTAAAATAGACCGCAGTTTATCGGTTTCTAGTTCTTGACCGATTAAAACCAACTGATTTTTGGGTTGACCTTTCCAATCATCATCATCAATAGTAAACCGCTTGCCGCTTAAGTGAAAAACATGACGTTTTTGGCTTTCTTGGAACCAGATAATGCCCTTAGCGCGAAATATATTTTCGCTCAATTGATTGTCCAAGAAATCTTGAAACTTCCGCAAAGAAAAGGGGCGATCGCTCTGAAAAGAAAGAGAACTAAAACCATCATTTTCTAAATGGTCGGAATGATGGTGGTGATGATGTTCCCCTTCATGTTCGTGGTGGTGGTGATGTTCTTCTTCGTGGCTGTGTTTTTCTTCCTCAACTTCAAAATACTTATCCGACTCAAATAAACCCACGCTCAAAATCAAGGGCAAAGACACTTGGGAATTTTTAGTTCGCATAATCCGAGCATCTTTTTTAACATCGCGCAATTTAACCTCTAATAAATCCACATCTGCATCATCAACCAGATCGACTTTATTCAGCAAAATCATATCGCCATAAACAATTTGACTGTATGCCGCTTGGCTGTTGAATAAATCCAAACTATAGTTAGAAGCATCGACCAAAGTAATAATAGAATCGAGGCGAGTTAAATCGCGAAGTTCCGTTCCTAAAAAGGTAAATGCCACCGGAAGAGGGTCTGCCAATCCCGTTGTTTCAACCACCATATAATCAATTTTTTCCTGTCTTTCTAACACTTTGTAAACTGCATTAATCAAATCTTCGTTAATAGTGCAGCAAACGCAACCGTTACTCAATTCCACCATAGTATTATCATCGTCGGTGGCAATTATCAATTCGTTATCAATACCAATTTCGCCAAACTCGTTCACCAAAACAGCAGTTTTTACGCCGTCTTGGTTAGAAAGAATATGGTTTAGCAGAGTAGTTTTACCGCTACCGAGAAAGCCGGTAATAATAGTCACGGGCAATCCTTGTTTGGGAGCATCCATTTGGGTTGCCGATTCGTTTTTAATAGTTGTAGATTGCATGATTTTTTCTATTTGTTAGTAATTCGTAGTACGGGCATCTTGCCCGTACGAGACTCGTAGTACAGGCATCTTGCCTGTACCAGGAACGACTTTAGTCGTCTTAGATCTATTAGCCCGAGCAAGAGCCCTGGGCTAAACTCTAATTTTATTCTAAAGGATCAGAGGTTCAAAAGCGGGCCCGCTTAATTTAGGATTAGAAGGCCCAAGAACATCTAAGAGGCGATCGACCGCTTTAGCCCAGGTAAAATGCTGGCCCACCCAATCAGGTCCGGCACGGCGGGCCCGATCGCTCAAAGCAGGTTGTTCTATAATGGCCTCCATCAACTCCACCAAACGGTCTTGTTTTGGAACAACGAACCAGACCTTATCGCCATCGGTTGTAGAACCGGTTTCGAGTTTGCTCTCGATCGCTAAAGCAAACTCGGGATTAATAAAATCGTCGGTGGGGCCGCCCTGAGTGCAGATGACCGGCAAACCGCAAGCTGCCGCTTCCAAAACAGGCAAATTAAAACCTTCCGCCAGATAAGGAGACACATAAGCATCGGCAGCTTGATAAAGTTGGGCGAGTTGGGCGAAAGAGAGAGTATCCCCGACATAAATTAATCTCGATTTTACTTTATCCATCTCGGCATCGGTGAGATTAGTTTGACCGGCTTTAGCGATCGAGTCCTTAGAAGGGAAGAGGGCATCTCGACCTTTGAGAATGAGGCGGGCATCTGGGTGCCCATCCACTATCGTCGCGAAAGCTTTCAATAACCGCCCCACCCCCTGACTCTCGTTGCACATCAGTCCTACATTTAAAAAAGCAAAATAGCCATCAATACCCAACCTCTGGCGCAAAGCCGTTCTTTCTGCTGGGGCCAGTGGATGATAAATAGCGGGGTTGACTCCCAGAGGAACCACTGCAACGCGATCGCCATCGGCCCCGCTGCGGATAAACCCATCCCGCGACCATCCTGAAGGGGTAACTATAATAGTATCGGTGTTGGCGTGGGCTTCTCCCAAAGAGGATACTCCCATGCCTCGAAGAATAGATTTAGTGAGGATGCCCCATTCGGTACAGCCGAAGACCGCCGTTTTCCGAGTCTTCGCCGGGGCGAGGTTTAGGGGCGCGTACATTCGCAAGGTCGCATCTGCCTCTTGGTTGGGAGATGGGTTGGGAATTTGGCTGAGGGCGAGTTCCGCTTTCGGGTCGAATAAATTCGCGACCGGCTGCCAAGTTTTGCTGGCGTAGGGCATATCCCGATGGAAGATCGTTAGTTCCGGGCGATCGATCGCTTCTAATAACTGAAATTGATTGGCGATCGCGTAGGAGTGCGGCAGGAAGCGCCAGCCTTCGACGATTATTTGCATTTGTTGGTTGTTGGTTTTTGGTTGTCGATCGATCCCCCGTAGGACAGGCATCCTGCCTGTCCCGCGAAGGATGGGAATTAATCGCCGATGGCGGGCATTCCCACCAAATCTTCCAAGCCTCTTTCTTTCAACCACTGTTCCCAAGCGCTTTGGAGTCTCTCGTCTTGGGGATTTTCGCGGCGTAACTCGTCTAAGGCAGCGATCGCCTCGTATTCTAACCCCGCCTCTTGGTAGAGAGAGAAGCGATCGGCGCTATTTGCCTGTTGCAATTTATTCTGTATTTCCAGACTTACCGGCACTCGCTGCAACTCCCCGACAACCAAGTCATCCCCGGAGCGATCGCTCTCGTCGCAAATAAGCGCCAACTCCCACTGATAAGGATTTCCCGTTTCTGTTATCGGCGATGCCGTTTCTGGGGGAAGGTTCAAACGCATAATCCCCGGTTTCCTAGGCAGGGTTAGTTTCGCGTTATAGATAAAGTTTCCTTCTCCATCTATGATGACAAACTCTGCTTCCTTCGCAGTGGTTTCTGGAATATAGAATAATAAAGCCGGATAATCTGCGCTGGTAGTAACTAACCCTCCATTAGGGGCGATCGCTGTTAAAGAATTTTCCCCGCTCGAACAGTTAGCTCCACCTCTAGTCGCGGTGGGTGCCGTAGCCGGTTTATTAGAGTCTGGGGGCGGGGTTATCTCATCCGCATTTCCCTTTATTTGCCAGCAAACTAAGCTTGCCAAGGTGGCAGCCATAAAGGTTAAAGGCAATAAACGATGTTGCATATTAGTTTTTTGAGTCGATCGAGTTCAAGTCTATTATATCGCAATAAAATGGGGTTGGGGGGCTTTAGGGTTCGGACCCCCTTCGTAGTAATCGCTTTATATCAATTAACAATTAACAATTAACAATTAACAATTGGGTCTTAGGCTAACAACCATCGATTTTTACCCTCTTGTTTTATAGTCATTTATTGCGACTTGATATTAGCGATTGATATAGATAAATCGCTAAAGCGATTACTACGAACGAGGCTTACGCACCGCCGCGCAATTTTTCTAAAACGCTGCGGTCTTGCAAAGTCGAAGTATCCCCAGCAATTTCTTGACCGGCTGCCAGAGAACGCAACAACCGCCGCATAATCTTGCCCGATCGCGTCTTCGGCAAATCGTCGGTAAAGCGAATCTCCCCCGGACGGGCCAAAGCGCCAATCTCGTTAACGACGTGCTGCTTTAACTCCTTCTCCAACTCGGGAGTCCCTTCGCGATCGCCCTCTAGAGTGACGAAAGCAAAAACATCCTCCCCCTTCACCTCGTCTGGTTTGCCAACAACGGCCGCCTCGGCAACTGCTTCGTGAGAAACCAAAGCAGACTCGATCTCCATAGTTCCCAGGCGGTGGCCGGAAACGCTAATCACGTCATCCACCCGACCCATAATCCAAAAATATCCATCCTCGTCCCGGTGGGCGCCGTCGCCGGCAAAATAAATATACTCGCCACTGGCAGGACGCAGATATTCCCAATAAGTGCGACGGAAGCGATCGTCATCCTTATAAACCGTCCGCATCATACCAGGCCAGGGATGCTTAACTACCAAATAACCGCCGCTGTTGCCGTCAACCGGTTCCCCCTCCTGGCTGACAATATCGGCAATAATTCCCGGAAACGGCAAAGTCGCCGAACCAGGTTTAGTCGGAGTTGCCCCCGGCAGCGGCGCTATCATAAAGCCCCCCGTCTCCGTCTGCCACCAGGTATCCACTATCGGACAGCGATCGCCGCCGATAACCCGTTGATACCACATCCACGCCTCCGGGTTTATCGGTTCCCCCACAGTGCCCAACAGCCGCAGAGACGATAGATCCCGAGCGTTAGGGTGATGCTCTCCCATTTTCATCAAGGCCCGGATGGCAGTGGGTGCCGTATAAAAAATCGTAACGCCGTATTTCTCCACCACATCCCAGAGACAACCGGGGTTAGACGGACGCGGTGCCCCTTCGTACATCAGAGAAGTAGCGCCGTTGGAGAGAGGACCGTAAACTATATAGCTGTGTCCCGTAATCCAGCCCACATCGGCAGTACACCAATAAACGTCCGTATCCTGAAGGTCGAAAGTCCACTTATTCGTAACGTGGGTGTAGAGATTGTAGCCGCCGGTCGTGTGAACTACTCCCTTGGGTTTGCCGGTAGTGCCGGAAGTGTAGAGGATGAAGAGCAAATCTTCGCTATCCATCGGTTCCGCTTCGCATTTGCCAGAAACACCTGCCTGGAGGTCGTGCCACCAATGATCCCGCCCCGGTTCCATTTGGATTTTTTGTTTGGTGCGTTGTACTACCAGCACGTTTTCTACGCTAGGGGCACCGGCTGCCAGTGCTTTATCGACTTGTTCCTTGAGGGGAACGATCGCATCTTTGCGCCAACCGCCATCTGCGGTTACTACTAACTTAGCTTCCGCATCTTCCAGGCGGTCCCTCAGCGCTTCGGCGCTGAAACCGCCAAAAACTACCGTATGGGGCGCACCGATCCGGGCGCAGGCTAACATGGCGATGGCGGCTTCGGGAATCATCGGCATATAGATGCCCACGCGATCGCCTTTTTTCACTCCCAATTGTTTGAAGACGTTGGCCATTTGGCAGACTTCGCGGTGGAGTTGGGCGTAGGTTAGAGTGCGAGAGTCTCCCGGTTCCCCTTCCCAAATTAAGGCCGCTTTATTTTTACGCCAGGTGTTGAGGTGGCGATCGAGGCAGTTGTGGGAGATATTAATTTTGCCATTGAGGAACCATTTAGCAAAAGGAGGCTGCCAATCTAGCACCTCGTCCCATTTCTCGAACCAGTCTAATTCCTGTTCTGCCAATTCTGCCCAGAATTTTTCGGGGTCCGCTTTGGCTTTTTCGTAGAGTTGTTTGTA
>CALKCV010000218.1 GCA_938083405.1 uncultured Microcoleaceae cyanobacterium
CAATTAACAATTAACAATTGCCATATTAAGGGACAAAAAAAGGCCATAAGTAGGGTGCGCAACGCGCACCTTATTTTTTAGATTTTAGATAATTTTCAGGAAAACCGCCCTTGACACCCTCCTCAAACCTCGAAACTCTCATCATACTTTAACTAGAGTGAAATCCGACTAAAAAAGTCGGGTATCCTTGACACTACATTTTTAGCCATGCTAGTATGCACTAAAGCTAAAAAAAGCACCGCAAAAATGTAAATAGAGGAGCAAAACATGACCCAGGCCACTGCTACTACTCAAAGCCAGACATCCAATAGCGCCATTGAAAAGCTAAAATGCAAAGAATGTGGCGAAGAATACCCCCTAGCAGACAAACACATTTGCGAAGACGTATGCTTTGGCCCCCTGGAAGTCAAATACGATTACGAAAAACTGCGCCAAACAGTAACTCGCGCCACCATCGAAGCAGGCCCGAATTCCATCTGGCGGTATCGTCCCTTCCTACCAGTAGCCACCGATAACGTAATCGACGTCGGCACGGGCATGACTCCTCTAGTAAAATCTCACCGTCTGGCACGCCGCCTGGGTCTAAAAAATCTTTATATTAAAAACGATGCGGTGAATATGCCGACTCTAAGCTTTAAAGATAGAGTAGTATCGGTCGCCCTCAGCAGAGCAAGAGAATTAGGATTTACCACCGTATCCTGCGCTAGCACAGGCAACCTGGCAAACTCTACAGCAGCGATCGCTGCCAAAGCAGGTTTAGACTGTTGCGTATTCATCCCCGCCGACCTAGAAGCAGGCAAAGTCCTCGGCACCCTAATCTATAACCCAACGGTAATGGCAGTCAAAGGCAACTACGACCAAGTAAACCGCCTCTGCTGCGAAGTCGCCAACACCCACGGCTGGGGATTTGTCAATATCAACCTCCGTCCTTACTACTCCGAAGGTTCCAAAACTCTAGGCTTTGAAGTCGCCGAACAATTAGGCTGGAAACTGCCAGACCACATCGTCGCCCCGATCGCCTCTGGTTCCTTATTCACAAAAATACATAAAGGTTTCAAAGAGTTTGTCGATGTCGGCTTAGTTGACGAAAAGCCAGTTCGTTTCAGCGGCGCCCAAGCCGAAGGTTGTTCCCCAGTGGCGCAAGCTTTCAAGGAAGGTCGCGATTTTGTAACCCCCGTCAAGCCCAATACCATCGCTAAGTCCATAGCGATAGGCAACCCCGCCGACGGCATTTACGCCCTAGAAATTGCCCGCAAAACCAACGGCAACATCGAATCAGTCAATGACGAAGAAATTATCGAAGGCATCAAACTCCTGGCAGAAACCGAAGGCATCTTCACCGAAACGGCCGGCGGTACCACCGTTGCCGTGTTGAAAAAATTAGTAGAAGCGGGTAAAATAGACCCCGAAGAAACCACCGTTGTTTATATCACTGGCAACGGTCTGAAGACTCAAGAAGCAGTACAGGGTTACATCGGCGAGCCCCTCACCATCGAGCCAAAATTAGACGCTTTCGAGCGTGCTTTAGAACGGGCCCAAACTTTAGAACGCCTCGACTGGCAAGAAGTTCTAGTTTAATTTAGTTAGTAGTAATCGCGAAGAGCGATTTAAAGCGATCGCTACTAACAACTAACCACTAACCACTAACAACTAACGACGAAAAACTATGGCTGTAAAAGTTTTAATTCCAACTGCCCTGCAAAAATTCACCAATAACCAAGCTGTGATTAATTGCGATGGTGGTAATATTTTGGAGTTAATCGATTCTCTCGAAGCTAACTGCCCGGGCATCAAAAAAAGCCTGTGCGATGATAAAGGCGAACCTCGGCGGTTTTTAAATTTATATGTTAATAGCGAAGATATTCGTTTTCTAGACGGTAGTAAAACTGCCCTCAAGGATGAGGATGAAGTGAGCATCGTTCCCGCCGTTGCTGGTGGTTAATCATCCAGAAAAAACTTTCAGAGGAGACAAGCCAAATGCCTGTCTCCTTTTTTATCTTCTAAACCAAAGTTCGTAGTAATCGCTTATAGCGATTAGCATTTCAAAGAAAGCGCCTCAAAACCCAGATGATTAATAGCCACCATCCCCGCCAAAAGCAACTCCAGTCTTTAACAGAAAAATTACCAATCCCCAAAGATGCTCCTATTAACTGGAACCTGCTAGACCTCGCCTTAACCCATCCGACATTCTCCACCACTGCCAACTACGAACAATTAGAATTTGTCGGAGATTCCGTAGTGCGACTGGCGAGCTCTCAGTTGTTATGGGAGAATTACCCAAGCCTTCATGTGGGGGAGTTTGCAGCTATTCGGTCTATTTTAGTCAGCGATCGCTCTCTAGCACAAATAGCCGACAGTTACAGTTTTAGTCGCTATCTGTTGGTAGCGAAAAGCGCTGTTTCCGATAAAGCCGGCAGGGAGTCGCGACTGGCAGATTCTTTTGAGGCGGTCTTGGGGGCTCTGTATCTAAGCACTCATAATTTAGAATTAGTTCGTCCTTGGCTAGACCCTCACTTTTCAAGAGCGATCGCCGAAATTAGAAGCGACCCCGCCCGCCAAAATTATAAAGCCGCCCTCCAAGAATGGACTCAAGGTCGTTACAAAAGTTTGCCCCAGTATAAAGTCCGAGAGGCAAATCAAAATCATGGCGATCGGCAACGTTTCGCCGCTGAAGTCTGGTTTCAGGGGGAAAACTTGGGTTGCGGCAAAGGCCCGTCTATTAAAGCCGCCGAACAAGAAGCCGCCAAGGAAGCTTTGGAGAAATTAACAATTAACAATTAACAATTAATAATTAATAATTAATAATTAACAATTAATAATTAACAATTAACAGGCAGGATGCCTGTTCTACTAACAATTACCCATGAATATAAGAATTGCCATACTCGGAACCGGTCGTTGGGGAGTTCATTTAATCCGCAACTTCCAACAACACCCAAACTCGCGAGTCGTCGCCGTAGTCGATCCGAACTCTAGAAGATTGACAGAAATACAACAGAAATTTAATTTCGACTCCGATGTTGTCGTCACTAACAATTGGTTGGAAGCAATGGAGGCCCCAGGAATAGATGCAGTAGCGATCGCCACTCCCGCATCCACCCACTACAACCTAGTTAAAGAAGCTTTAAACCGGGGATATCACGTTTTCGCAGAAAAACCATTAACCCTCAACTACAGCGAGTCCCTCGAACTAAGCCAACTCGCGGAAAAACAGCAGCGCCAACTGTTTGTCGATCGCACCTATTTATTCCATTCCGCAGTTGAAGGAGGCAAAAATGTCGTCCGCAGCGGCAAACTCGGGGAGTTAAGATATGGATACGGCACCCGCACCCATCTCGAACCAGTGCGTCAAGATGTCGATGCTTTATGGGATTTAGCCATTCACGACCTTTGCATTTTTAACTCTTGGCTCTCAGAAACCCCCGATCGAGTACAGGCTTTCGGTACAGCTTGGCTGCCCAATGGCGGACTCTCGGATCTGGTCACGGCAAAACTGACTTATCCTAGCGGGTTTCAAGCCTTCTTGCATATGTGTTGGCTCAACCCGGACAAACAACGACGTTTGGCACTGGTAGGCAGCGAAGGAACCTTGATTTTTGACGAGATGTCCGAGGAAGCGCCCTTAACTTTGCAGCAGGGTCATTTAGAGCGAGAAGGCGATCGCTGGAAGGCAGCAGCCGGTCAAAGTCGAGAAATTGTAGCCATAGAAAAAGCCGAACCCTTAGCAAAAGCCTGCGATCGCTTTTTAAGCTTGATTCGGGACAACACCGGTTCTTCGTTTTCTGCCGAGGCAGGAGTCGAATTAGTAAAAATCCTCTGCGGTTTGAGCGAATCTCTCCAGCAAGGAGGAGAACTCGTTCAACTGCTGTAGGGAATTCGCGTAAAATCTAAAAATAGAAGCTGTGGCATACCATCGATTTCCCAAGCAGTAGCGCAATTATTGGTAATATCAAGTCGCAATAAACAACCATAAAAAAATAAAGAGAGGAAAAAGGG
>CALKCV010000219.1 GCA_938083405.1 uncultured Microcoleaceae cyanobacterium
TACAGAACCAAAGCGGACTGTAAAGAAACTTTGAATCATTTGCTGCTTGATGTCCTGCTGGCCTTCTTGGCGGCCTTGTTCTAAAGTGTCCTCCCGCCAGCGCAAATAAACTGGTGATAATTTCATAAGCAACTCCCGGTCTTCTTCCGTTACATCATCTTTTACTTCTATTGTGACGTGCCAACTCGTCAATAGCTCTGCTAAATTTTCTCTTAATGGATGGCCCATTGGCAGGGCTTCTAATTCTATAATGGCTTCTTCTTGGGTTTTACCTTTACCCAAAACCCTCAGCCAGAGAGTATCCTGGTTAACCGGCAATTTATTAATCGCCACTAAGGCACTTCCCAGGTACTCGGGCAAAAAATAAATTCCTTGAGGCCATTTACCTGTCGTATCTTCCTTGGCACCAAAACCATTTATTAGCCTTGCGGAACAAGAGGGGGACAAAATCCACAACAGAGGCCATTCTGCCTCCGTATAAGAAGTTTTTTCCCGTCTGGCTTTGCGTTTTTGCTCGTTAATGACGGAGTTGAGCTTGGCCTGACAGTCGAGAACTTCAGATCGCTCTGGTTGGTTGCGAAAGGGTTCGTACAAAGAGGCGGTCGCTGCCATTTTTCCCAAGACTCCCAAAATTTTAGGGTTGGTCGGCGGTGGCTTGGCGGGTACGAAGTTCACGTCTATCAGACGAGTTTCGCTGGCGACGCTGCGGCTAGTCTCTACTTGACCTAGTAGGCTTAATAGTTCTTCTAAGTATTGTTTGGCAAATTGATCGTGAGGGGTTCTGGTCATTTTTGTCTGGGCGCACTATTTCGCGATCCTACCTTTGCAAGTTAGATTAACTGAGGGTTTAATTTTTGGCAAGGGGTCTTCGAGCGATCTAAAATATTGAGAGTCGCTCAAGTATTCTCAAAAAACTCGGTTTTTCTATATCTCAGAAACCTTGTTGTTTCAAATCTGTCATTGCGAGCGAAAGCCAGCTTCCTCTTATGTAAGTCCTGTTAATCAAATCAGAGTTTTTTTTGAACGTTTTTTCACGAGCCACATATCATACGGATGTCGGTTATGAATCCATCGTTCTGCATCTCTAAATTCACGATCTGTCCCGTCTTCTTTTAATAAATAAATAAACCCACCATCAATATATTCTATGTCAAGGACTACTGCACATATTGGTCCTTTTGGGTTATAAACTCGTACCTTTTGCCCTCTATTAAAATCTGGTTTCATTTCTGACCCTCCAACATAGTAGTATTTCTCCATTCAAATATAGCAATTCTATTTGATTAGTGTCTAAATTTTTTCAGACACTAATCAACAGGTAACAGAGGGTCACTTGCAAGTTTTTTATATCGTTTAGGACTTTTATATATTTCGAGACTACTATGAAAGACTTAAAAATTCCCATAACTAGAAGCTACCAAGAATACCTCATCGAATCTCTTAAAAAAAGTCCTGAAGAAGCGGCGGCTTACATGGTGGGAGTCTTTGAAGAAAAAAATCCAGAACCGGAATTAGTACCGATGGTTTTAAAAGATTTAATTGAGGCTTTTGGCAAATCTAATTCCCAGGAAAAACTAGATGAATTATTATCTCGCTGTGGAACTGGTACCGAAATTTCTGCTTTTGTCGAAGCATTAAAAATTTTGGGTTTTGGGTTGGAAATTAAGGTTAAAAATGATGTCAATCAAAAATATTAAAAAACCGAAATATTCCCAACAAAGGACTCAAAGGAGATAAAACCGTCCCGACATTATCCGAAAAAGCTGCCCTACGCGATCGCCCTACAATAACCACATCGTTATCCAACAAATTCGGATTAGTTTCTTCATTAACCTCCGCCGAAAAATCAACCTCTATAATCCTTTGAGAAACAGTACCGTTAGGATTGAGGCGAATCAATTCTACTTCCTTTGTTTGAGCTCTGCTCCGATCGAAACCCCCAGCAGCCAGTAACGCTTGGTTCAAAGAAGACTTTGGCGGCAGAGGAAAAGAACCAGGTTTAACTACTTCTCCAACAACATTAATATTAAGCGCCCCAGGAGAAAAACTAGATGCCCTAACCTCCGCCAATTCATCTAAATCTATATCAGCAGCCGTAGGCACGAAAATTGTATCTCCTGGCTGTAAAATCAGGTCTTGAGTTAAATCCCCATTTTGCAATAATTTCCACAAATTCACCTTAATAATTTGTTCCGTCCCAGTGCGGGTTAGGCGACGAACTTCAAGCTCCCGAATATCAGCAGTAGGAGTAATTCCCCCCGCAACTTTTATCCCTTTAGTCACCGTATGTAACGCCGTTAACGCACCCCCCGCAGTCTCTTCCCCCTCGTTAGCAGCCGAGGAATTTTCCGGCACCAGAACATAGGGACCGGGGCGGGCTACTTCCCCAACTACCGCAATATTAATCGGCTGGGTCTTGTTGTCAGAGAAATTAGCAGCCGCTAGTTGAGTTGATTCTGCAAGATCGGGAGTAGTTATGCTCGGCACAAATACCGTATCTCCATCCCGCAAAGCGATATTTTGTCGCAAGTCGCCATTTTGGATTAACTCCCAGAGATTGATATTAATAATTTGTTCCGGCATCTGGGGCTGCGGGCGGCGAACTTTTACTTGGCGAATATCAGCCGAACCCGTGATGCCCCCAGCCAATTTCAAAGCTTGGGTTATGGTTGGCAGTTGCGATCCTTGCCTTCCTTCCCCGCTTCCCCCTGCATTTGGCGACATGGTGTAAGAACCGGGATGCTGGACTTCCCCTGCCAGAGCTATTTGCAGCGGACGGGCGGCCATAACGTTAAGAGTAACCAGAGGAATTTGCAGATATTTCGCGTACTTTTCTTCTATTGCTGCCTTTGCTTGTTCTACCGTCATATCCCTAACAGAGACGTTGCCGATTAAGGGCAGGTTGAGAGTGCCGTCGATCTGTATTTGGTGCTGGCCGTTTTCTCCGCTGTATTCCGGCACGTTGAAGATATCTATTTGGACGCGATCGCCCGGTCCTAGAATATATTCTCCCGTTTCGGGAATCGGACTTTCCGGCAAAGGAACTGGCAAAGGAGTCGGCACTTCTGGCAGGGCGGGAGGAGGAGGAGTTGGTTCTAGCCGCAGCCTTTCCTCCAGAAATCGCGGCAGGGTAGCAGGTTGGGGCGATGGACCTTGCGCTTTAGCCGCTGCACTCAGCAGCATCCACCCGCCCCAGCAGAAGAACGAGAACAGATAAGCAGTCTTTCGCAGATACCGGCGCAGTCTCTTATTCGTTATTTTTTCCCCATTGCCTTGAGGTAGTTGGAGGAATTGTTGGCTCGATTTTAGATTCATTTTTGCGCTACTCTCCCCTTGGTTTAATCTTAATTTTTTCAGAAAAAATTTGTGTCAACTTCCCTAATAGTCCAAAACGTTCTATTCTAAACAGACATATTGAGCCAGAAGCACCGAAGATGGGGTTCTCAAAAATTCTCATAGCCAATCGCGGCGAAATCGCCCTTAGAATCATTCGCACCTGCGAAGAAATGGGCATACCAACTGTGGCCGTTCACTCAACGGTCGATCGCCAAGCCCTCCACGTCCAACTTGCGGACGAAGTAGTTTGCATTGGCGAACCTACCAGCAGCAAAAGCTATCTTAATATTCCCAATATTATTTCTGCAGCTCTGACGCACAATGCCTCCGCCATCCACCCGGGCTACGGTTTCCTAGCAGAAAATGCCCGATTTGCAGAAATTTGTGCCGACCACGATCTAGCTTTTATCGGTCCTTCTCCCGAAGCTATTAGAGGGATGGGGGACAAGTCCACCGCTAGAGAAACTATGCAAAAAGCCGGCGTTCCCACCGTTCCCGGCAGCGATGGCCTCTTGAGCGACGAAGCTGAAGCCTTCGAGATTGCTAAGACGATCGGCTATCCTCTGATGATAAAGGCTACTGCGGGGGGTGGCGGACGGGGCATGAGATTGGTCAGAGAAGAAAAAGACCTCTCTAAACTATTTCAAGCAGCCCAAGGCGAGGCAGAAGCAGCCTTTGGCAATTCGGGCGTCTATATGGAGAAATTCATAGAACGGCCCCGCCACATAGAATTTCAAATCCTCGCCGATAGCTACGGCAACGTCATCCACCTGGGGGAGAGAGACTGTTCTATTCAACGCCGCCATCAAAAATTACTCGAAGAAGCTCCAAGCTCGGCCCTAAGTCCGAAACTTCGGGAAAAAATGGGAAAAGCAGCAATTAAGGTGGCTAAGTCTATTAATTATCTTGGGGCGGGGACGGTGGAATTTCTCCTCGATGCCTCGGGCAATTTTTATTTTATGGAAATGAATACTCGGATCCAAGTGGAGCATCCAGTGACCGAGATGATTACTGGATTGGATCTTATTGCCGAACAAATTAAAATTGCCCAAGGGGATAAACTCTCCCTAAGCCAAGATCGAGTAAAGTTTGCCGGTCATGCCATCGAATGCCGGATCAATGCCGAAGATCCAGACCGCAACTTCCGCCCCCACCCGGGCCGTATTAGCGGTTATTTGCCTCCTGGAGGACCGGGGGTGCGGATGGACTCTCATGTTTATACCGATTATGAGATTCCGGCCTATTACGATTCCTTGATTGGCAAGTTGATTGTTTGGGCGGGCGATCGCCCCCGGGCAATTAAGCGGATGAAACGGGCTTTGCGAGAGTTTGCGATTACCGGCGTTCCTACTACCATCGGCTTCCATCAAAGAATTTTAGAAACTCCAGAGTTTATTAATGGCGAAGTTTATACTAATTTCGTCGAGCAATTGATGGAACGCGAAAGCAGATCTAGGAACTAAAGCATCATTCTCAATAACCCCTGCTGCCCCAGAAGAATCTCTCGCACCAGAGAAAAAATACCGACGCAAATAATCGGGGTAATGTCCACCCCTCCTAGGGGCGGTACAATTTTTCTCAAGGGTACTAAGAAGGGTTCGGTAGGCCAAACAATCAGATTGAAGGGCAATTTTTTCTGGTCAACCTGGGGATACCAGGTGAGGACAATTCTGAAAATAAATAAGAAAGTCATTATGGCCAGGAAAATGCCTAAAGTCCAATTGGCGATCGTGAAATAATTCATCAGTTTGAAGTAAGAGTTTAAATTTTGTAAACAAATCCTTTGATATTATTATCCTACAAGCGATAGCCAATCGTTGGCCAAAATGCTGAAAAAAGGCGATCGCTCCATAGTTAAAATAAAAAAAATCAATTTCACCAACAGAGGGCAATAATTCATGACACCTTCATTAGCGAATTTTCTCTTAAGTCTGTTATCGGGCACCTTGATCGTGGTAATTCCAGCCACAATCTTTCTAATTTTCGTAAGCCAAAAGGATAAAGTTAAACGCTCTTAGATTCTCAGAAATCATTTGATGGGAAGATGCCCCAGATATCGGGGCGAGAGATTATAAAAATTACCTTTCCATTCGCTAGTTCCCGATTTTTGTAACCTCAGCCATAACAAGAGACATTCTCAACCCAGCGGTCCCTTGCTAACAAACTGAGGTTTTTCTTGTTAAAGTGAAAATAATTAAGCTGTTCGCAAGCCTGCAAATGCTGAATGCTAGCCCTCAAAACTGAAAATATTCTTCCTCCTGGAGAGAGGATATAGAAGGTTTTAAGATAGAACTCGATAGAATAGGACAGGCCTCGGAGATTTATAATGGTAAACTTAGGATTAAACTGGAGCAGTCTGCTGGGAATTGTCCTGGCGATCGCCGGTGCGGGACTTTATTTTATGCGTAGCTGGCGTCCAAAGCTAGCAAGAGACCACGATATATTCTTTGCGGCAGTGGGTTTGCTCTGTGGAGGCATTCTCTTGTTTCAAGGATGGCGACTCGACCCGATTCTCGCCTTCGGTCAGTTTCTCTTGACCGGGTCGGCTATATTCTTTGCTGCGGAAAGTATCAGTCTGCGCGGTGTCGCTACCCAGCAAGCTAAAAGCAGAACCCCAGTGGTCGATGAAGACCGACCGGTCAGCCAGGCATATAGTTATGTCGAAGCAGAATTAGACGAGCTAGAACCGGAAGAAGAATATCCAACTAACCGCCGCAGAATTAGAGGTAGTCAAGAGCCTCGTTCGTCGAGAGCTCAAAGTTATGAGGATGACTACGGCCGCCGCCCCCCAACTCGCGGTAGCAGTTACGACAGACCGGACCTTCCACCGGAGAGGCCCCGCCGCCGTCCGCGTCCAGAAGGTTATCCACCAAGCACTGGGAACGATTGGGAAGCTTCCACAGATACGGAACCGAGGCGACGTCCTTCTCGCAGCGGAGATGATTGGGAAGCGTCCGCCGATACTCCGGCAAAAAGAACCACTCGTCCTCGTCCTAGCGATGCTTGGGGAAGCTCTATAGATGAAGAGGAGAAATACGGACGCAGCAGCAGTGGCGCTGCTTCGGTGACGAGCTACCCAGAAACTCGACCTACTAGAAGACGTCGGCCTCCAACGGACACATATCCAACTCGAAAGGATAATACTGCGCCTTCTAAATCCACTGATTATGTGGAGTATCGGCCCGTTGAGTCGCCGGAAGAGGATCTAGATAATTCGAGCAATTTCGATAAATAGAAAACAATTAACAATTAACAATTAACAATTAATAATTAATGTTTTCACCCTTCTTGTTGAGGTTGTGGGTCGAAAGTAGTGTTTTAGTCTTTTTTTCTTGTTTGTAGTAATCGCTCTTCGCGATTACTACGAACAGTCACTGCATCTTTAGCACTACCTTAATTGTCAAGAGGAGCCATTTCTAAGTCCCCCCTTTTTAATGGAGATAATGGTGGATCGTAAATGTACCTCCAGAGATTCAATAATTGCTATAATTGTTCAATTATTAATTGTTAATTGTTAATTATTAATTATTAAATGCTTTGTCTGGGGCGATCGCTCTTCGATCCAAAATCCCAAATTTCGGTTGGACGCTTATTGCTTAAGCTCGCCAGCAGCGTCCTGGTTGCTAGTGTGGTAGGGGGATGCAATCCTCCCACTAGCCCGATGGGCCAGAGAAATCTTAACAGTATCTACTCGGACGAACAACCTGCTTTGAGCGGGGACGGGCGTTTTTTGGCCTATGTGTCCAACCGTAACGGCAAACGCAATCTGATGCTGTACGACTTAAAACAACAGCAGTTTGTCGATCTGCCTCGTTTAAATCGGCGAGATGCGATCGTAGAAAGCCCCAGTATTAGCAACAAGGCTCGCTATATTGTCTATTTAGCAAGCGATTCTGGAAGG
>CALKCV010000220.1 GCA_938083405.1 uncultured Microcoleaceae cyanobacterium
AATTAAGAAACCCGGTTTTTTGAAAAAACCGGGTTTCTGGGCTATCGACTGTGGAACCTAGATCGCTCTGATTTTTCCCGCGTTACCAAAACCACAAAAAACATGAACCAAATTACTTATCAAGACTTCGATAAAATCGAAATTAGAGTAGGCAAAATTATCAAAACCGAACCATTTCCAAAAGCTCGCAAACCTGCCTATAAACTCTGGATAGACTTCGGCGAATTTGGTGTGAAAAAATCCAGCGCCGGCTTAACTAAATTGTATCGCCACGAAGAATTGGTGGGCAAATCAATTTTAGCCGTGACAAACTTTCCACCCCGTCAGGTTGCAGATTTTATGTCGGAAGTTCTGGTGTTGGGCGCGGTCATGGACGATGGAGAAGTAGCCTTAGTTCAACCAGATCGCGACGTCTCCCCGGGCATAAGAATTCTTTAGGACTGGTTAGAGACACACCACACGCTTATTCCCCACTGAGACTAACGTCCGACAATTATTAATTATTAATTATTAATTATTAATTACTTAAAAATCTTCCAGCAACCACTCAGAAGCCCGATCGCCGAGATCCACAGGAATATTAACAGTTTTACCCAAGCGCGGCCGTTCTGACGTTTTTTTAAGATCGGTTTCTATCTGGGCCGTAGCGCCAAAACCGTTGATATAATTCGCGATCGCCTCCAAATTCTCGAAATATTCAGCTTCGGTGAGGGGGAAAGAAGCCTGTTCGAGGTATTTCCACATCACCTGGATTAAAATCTTCCCCCGCACTTGCCGCAAGCGGACATCGTAAGATTTCCCCCATTTCTCCAACAATAGCTGGTGTAAGTCTTTGCCATTCATATAAATTTTAGAATTTAGATTTAATTGAGTCAAGTTTTAGAAAAAAGACACTAAAAGAGGTTTTTTGTCAATAAATCGTTACATTTATTAAAAATAAAAGAGAAAGTTAAAAAAATGCAATAATAATCCCCAGAGCGGCTAAAAGGTCAATTCCGACAAAGAATTGCCCAAGCCCTCGCAGTTGTAGCAGATTAACAGCAATTATTTCTCTTGTCTGCACATACTGATATATGGAAACGAAAGTTAACAGTCACAACCCAAGTTAGCTCATGGCTCAAGCTTCAGAAAGACCGGACGTACCCGATATGGGTCGTCGTCAATTTATGAATTTGCTTACCTTCGGATCGATTACCGGGGTAGCTCTAGGCGCTCTATATCCAGTAGTAAAATACTTCATCCCTCCCTCCACTGGAGGGGCAGGAGGCGGTTTAACCGCTAAGGACGCCCTGGGAAACGATGTTATAGTCAGCGATTTTTTGGCCAGTCATAATCCGGGCGATCGCGTATTGGCCCAAGGACTGAAAGGAGACCCCACCTATCTCGTGGTCGAAGGCGACAACTCCCTCGCTGATTACGGATTAAACGCCGTCTGCACCCACTTAGGTTGCGTCGTACCTTGGAACGCTAACGAAAACAAATTTATTTGTCCCTGTCACGGTTCCCAGTATAACAACGAGGGCAAAGTGGTAAGGGGACCGGCACCTCTGTCGTTAGCTTTAGTCCACGCCGATACCGCAGAAGATAAAGTCGTTTTTACCACCTGGACAGAAACAGACTTCCGCACCGGCGAAGCACCTTGGTGGGCCTAAAAAACTTTAAGTTTTAGATTTTAGATTCGTCAAGAGTTCTGAAATCTAAAATTTTGGAGAGCGGTAGTAAGAGTAGTGACAGCAGACCTCTTTTGATGAGAGCAGCCTGACGAATTACCCATTACCGTTTTCCCCATTACCAAATTGTGGAAATTTTCGAGATTGAGAGAGACACAGTAATCTAATGTCAAAAAACGCTCTATCGACAACTTACAAACGCATCGCTAAAGCGATCGCCAAAACTTTTTTCGTAGCGATCGCCGCCGCAGCACTATTGCTGACCAGCGACATAGCCTACCCGCAGGCAGCAGCAGCCTATCCCTTCTGGGCCCAAGAAACGGCGCCAGAAACTCCCCGCGAAGCTACAGGCAGAATTGTTTGCGCTAACTGCCACCTCGGTGCCAAACCGACAGAAGTAGAAGTGCCCCAGTCCGTACTGCCAGACACCGTATTTAAAGCGATCGTCAAAATTCCCTACGACACCAACGCACAGCAAGTATTAGCAGACGGCAGCAAAGGCGGTCTCAATGTCGGCGCCGTCTTAATGCTACCCGAAGGCTTCCAAATTGCACCTCCAGACAGAATTCCCGAGGAAATGCAAGAAGAAGTAGAAGGTCTCTACTTCCAATCCTATAAGGAAGGAGATGATAACGTAATCATCATCGGACCCCTACCTGGAGAAGAATATCAAGAGATCGTCTTCCCCGTTCTTTCTCCTAACCCCGCAACTGATAAATCGGTCCACTTCGGCAAATACTTAGTTTACGCAGGTGGCAACCGAGGTCGCGGTCAGGTTTATCCCGCCGGTAACAAGAGCAACAACGCTGTCTATAATGCTTCCTCCAGCGGCACTATTACCAGCATTACCTACGAAGAATACGTCGGTAGCGAAATTACCATCGAAACAGCCGATGGCACTACCGTAGTCGATACAGTCCCCCCAGGTCCAGAATTGCTGGTATCTGAAGGCGATGCTGTAGAGGCAGGTCAAGTTATCACTTCCGACCCCAACGTGGGCGGTTTCGGTCAAAAAGATACAGAAATCGTACTCCAAAGCGCCAATCGTATTGGTTGGTTGATGGCTTTCTTCGCTCTGGTAATGTTATCTCAAATCATGCTAGTTCTCAAGAAGAAGCAAATCGAAAAAGTTCAAGCAGCCGAAATGAACTTCTAACAAGTTCGATCGTTTCGCGCCAGATCGCAAGCCGCGATTTCCCGCGTTCGTAGCAATCGCTTATAGCGATTACCGTCAAGAATTTACCAGGAGCGAGGCATCGGAAATGGAGCTAACAAAACTTCATTGCCGAAATCTCGCTCCTAATTAATTATAAACAGTTAATAAGAGAAAAAATAGTGAAACCAGAAGAGAAAAAAATTTTAGTCGGAAACTGTGAATGGTTTTATCGCGAATCAATACCAGACAACGACACAGATAAATTGCCCGTATTGTTATTACACGGGTTGCCCTCCCAGAGTTATAGCTGGACCGTAATCATGCCAGAGTTGGCAGGAGAAGGTTTCCGTGCGATCGCCCCTGACTGGATTGGTTGCGGTTACTCTGGCAAACCGAGCAAGCAAGATTTTGCTTATACTCCAGATGCCTTTCTTGACGCTCTCGATGGTTTTATTAAGGGTCTGGAATTAGAGAAATTTTACCTCGTGGTTCAAGGTTTTTTGGGTTCTGTCGGCTTGCAATATGCCCTCAGAAATCCAGAAAAAATAGAGCGTTTGGTTATCCTCAATACACCCCTTTCTAGTACGGCAAAATTACCCTGGAAAATGCAGCAGTTAGGGCTGCCAATTGTTGGGGATATGCTGACCCAAGACCCCCTATTTATTGACCGGACTTTGGAAAAAGGTAGCGGTTTTACCATCAGCGAAGAAGACTTAAATATTTATCGCGGTCCTTATTTAAGGAGTTCTGCGGCGGGGCGATCGGTATTGTATGCGGTTAAGAATATGCAATTAAAGGAAGCGATCGCTGAAATTGAAACTGGTTTTAATGGCTGGGTGCAACCTACATTAATTATTTGGGGAACTGCGGATCCTTGGTTAGATATTTCTGGGGCGAAAAATCTAGTTAGTCTTTGCGAGAATGCCCAATTAATTAAACTCGATAAAGCGGGTCATTATCCTCAAGACCATTGGTCTGTAGATATAGCATCAGAACTGGTGTTGTTTCTCAGGAAGCAAGAAGTTTAAGTAATTAATAATTAATAATTAATCATTAATAATTGTCGGACGTTCCGTCGGGGGGGCGAGTAAGCGTTAATAATTGCCCAGAGTGCGAGTAAATTTTTGAACAAAAATGCCGCAAGCACGACTACTTAAACGGCTATCTCAATTCTTGAGATGCACCCAGGTCAATTGAATAACAAGCAACAGCCCCGTTCTACGGCGGGCCCGTTCTCCGTTGCTCAGAAAAGTTAGAAAAACCCCTTGACAAAGGATTTTGTTTGAGTTACTATTAAACTGTCCGGCGGAATTCGCATACACGGTTGATTATTTATTCAACGCTTCAATTTGTTTGTAGTAATCGCGCTCCGCGATTCATATAGATAATTAGCGATTAGCGATTACTACGAGCAGTCACTAAATCTTTAGCACT
>CALKCV010000221.1 GCA_938083405.1 uncultured Microcoleaceae cyanobacterium
AATCGCTAATTTTATTAAAATTGTTTGAAATCGCTAAAGCGATTACTACGAGCGAGGGTTATGGGATTAAAACACTACTTGTCAACCACTACCCCAATTGTCAATTGCCCTAACCAGATAACAACCCAGACCGTTCGTAAAGCAACCTGACTTGGGCCAAAACCCGATCGCCATATTGCAGATCCGCCGACCAGCGCCCGCCCAATTGACTTACTAAAGGAGCCACTCCCCGGGTTACAAAACGAAAGCGAGGATCGACTATTTCTTGCACTATCGGCTCCCTGCTGGCATAAGCTTTTAAATGTTGAATATGAGCTCTTACTCCTATTCTCGCACTAGAAAAAGATGCCGTGGTTTGGGCACCGCCTGCACTACCCAAACCGCCGAAATTATTTTGGTTTCGACCGACGTTCCCGCCAAAGCGAAGAAAATTAGTTTCTACGCACATTTGAGCGAAGGCAATATCGTAGTTCACTCCTTCAATACTTCCCTCTTGACGGTACAATTTAGCTATTTCTGGAAAACTGGCTAAAGCGCTAGAATTTTTCTCTCTTAAAAATGCTTCTAACTGCCCTTCGCTGGCGCTGCCATTTGCCATGATTTTGTCAACTTCGCCCCGACAAATCTGGAGGTTTGAACGCAAAACTACTGCGCGATCGGGATTGTACCAGCCCACGGAAATATTAAAATCGCGCAACTCTACTGCTTTAATATAGACAATATTTCTGTATGCCAGCCGGCGGACTTGGGGGAATTTCGAGAAGTCAATTCCTAAGAGATCGACTAGATCGATGGGTATGTAGGCATTGCCATTAACTAATAAACCTTGCTCCCCATAAGTCTGACCGTTAATATTAATATTAATGGGCAGATAACTATTAACTGGTGGCGGTGGCGGTGGCGGCGGGAATGGCGGCAGGCTTTCTCCGCGCAACCAAGCTGTTAGTCCGTTGGCAATTCCTGCGGCTATTTCGTTGCGGCGATTTTGAAGGATAAAGCGATCGTCGGGGTTGGTGAGATAGGCTATCTCCATAAATAAGGAAGGAATTGCGATCCAACGGCAAAATATTAAACTGCCCAAACCGGTTTCCGTGTCCGGTTTGACTCCGGCATTGGGGAGTTGGGGAACTTCTCGCAGCAGGGCTTTTAGTAATAGTTCAGCATCTTGTTTGCGCTTGGAATTTAAGGCTATATAAAAGATCCTTGCCCCGCGAGTGGAAGGGTTGGGAGAACCGCTGGCTTGAATTTCTACCGCTACGTCGTCGCTGCTTCCTCTGGCATTGATCCAATCTATGGTTTGTATTTGGGAGAGGTAGTCGGGGACTACGGATACCCGCACGCTTCGCGATCGCAACCTAGATACTACTAAATCCCGAATTTTAATAATTTCGTCGGCTTCGACGACTCCGGCGGCGACTGTCCCAGGATCCCTGACTCCGTTTTCAAAGCCGCCGTGGCCGGCTGATAAAAATATTTGTCCCATATTTAGATTTTGAATTATAGATTTTAGATTTGAGCTTGAGTTCAAACGGGCAACTAGAAATTATATCCGATGCTCGTGACCTTTAAACCGAACCAAAAATTTATCGCTTTTTGTAGAACAGGCGTCTCGCCTGTTATCCGTTCAGTGGTTGGCAGAAAAAGTCGGTTAATTGTTAGCTAACTAATCGTCAATTAATAAATCCGATCCAGTGACAGAATCTTCTTCTAGTTCGCGATCGTCTATTTCTCGATCGCTCATTCCTAGCTCTTTTTTAGCAAATACTCTTCTGGCTTGTCTGTCCAAAATATTAATAATATTAGTTTTATCTTGTTTGATGGCTTCTAAATCGTTTCTTTGTATTTGAAAATTATCCTGCGGATGGCGCAATTATTAACGCTCGCTCGGCACCGACGAACGTCCGACAATTATTAATTATTAATTGTTAATTATTAATTGAAAAGATTTTTAAACAAGGGTAAGTCAGCTAAACTGTCTTCTTTGTTCCCCGAGTCCGTACTTGCTTTTTTGCCAGACTCTACTACTGCTGGGGCTTTATCTTCAAACCGAAACATGGAACCTTTAAGATACTCCTCTTCAATTTCAAATGCCAGCCATTTTCTTTCTAATGTTTCAGCCACCCTGCCGGTCATGTTAGAACCGGAAAAAACATCTAAAATTAAATCCCCCGGTTCCGTGCATAAATTGATAAAAAATTCGGGTAAAGCTTGAGGAAATCTGGCAGGGTGACGCTTTATTCCTTCCTCTTTGCATCTTCTTTGATAATAATCGTTGGAGGAAGTATTAGAAGCAGAAATAAGATTTACTTCTGCTGGTATGCCAGTTTTTTCTTCTGCTTCATTATCTCGATCGTTACTAATTACAACTAAATCGCCTATTTCGCCACTGTTTTGCCCCTCAATAATATTTGGCGGAATCGAACCGCCTCTATCTTTTTGAAACTTAGTTGATATTTCGTGGCCGGAAGGTCTGACTTTAGCGGTATAGCCGTTTTTAATTAAATTTTTCATCGCTTTACTATAGGGTTTTAAAACATTTCTATTATTAGCTTTGGGATGAGGTTCTTTAGACAACCACCAGATAGTATTAACGGCATCTTTCACTCTTTCTCTCCTCACCGTAACCCATTCTGCCGGAGTAGGAAGTTTTGCTGGATTGTACCAATATATTTCTTGAGCTAAATAAAACCCTAAACCTCCTTTTTTTCTGGGACGACACAGATTAACTACTAACTCGAAATGATATAAAGAACGGACTGGATATCCTTTCACCCAACTGCCACCTATATCAATTGCCAAAGAACCTTTGGGCTTCAATATTCGGTAAAATTGTTTGGCATACGGCTCAAACCATTCTAGATATTCATCGGCATCAACATTTCCATATTCTTTTTTTATTACCAGAGCAAAAGGGGGCGAGGTACAAATTAAATCGACGCTGTCATCGGGCAACTCGGTCATTAATTTTAGACTATCCCCCAGATAAGCCGCACCTAATTTTGTCTGATAATAAGGATTTCCCTTAAGCTGCATTTATTTTATCCTTTACTTCTTTTTTAGCACTCAAATT
>CALKCV010000222.1 GCA_938083405.1 uncultured Microcoleaceae cyanobacterium
CCCTTAAAAAGGGGGGTTTGGGGGGATCGATTACTACTCAAATAATAAAGATGTGACAGATTACTGAAATACTGGGAGATTTACGATTTATGAATAATGCCAAAATGACTTATTTTGAAAAAGACGATATTCTGCATTTCAGTCTAGCTGACGAACCCGAAGCAGGAAGCGTGGAAATTAGTCCTAATATTACAGCAGAATTAAATGAAACTGGAGAATTAATAGGGATATAAATTATTAACGCCAGTGCTTTTATTAGATATTATATCTTGGAGTCAGTGCAAGCTAGATTGTTAACTGTTAAAAGCTAAAATGACTAAAGAGATTCAAATTGATGAAAAGAAGGCATTGCCAAACTGCAATTTTGCCGCGCGGTCGCAACAGCAGGAATAGGGTACGATGCAAGGATTAGTAGTAGTTTGGAAGAAACTTTGAAGCAATTGGATAGCGTCGAACGTGTAGTGATTTTAGATAGTAACGGCGACTGTTTTCAAGACATCAGCGGCGAAAATTTATGTTATGAAAATTTGTCGCAGTAGTGGCAAAGGAGAGGGCGATCGCCTCACTTTTATAAAAATAGTTAGAGCTACTTTCTAACATCGCCATAAATTTTAGATGGAACGCGATCGAAATACTTAAATAAAGCAGGACATAGCCATCCTTCTTTATTAATTTCTTCGCAAATATACCAATGTCCGCCGTATTGTTCTCTCCTCCAAATCGGGGAGTAATAAAAGATCGATTGCAAGTCGAAAGTTATTTGTTGTTGGGCCCTGCGTAGCTACACCCAACCTACGAGAAAATGGCTCTACGAGAAAATGGCTCGTACAGCCCAGAAACCAGGTTTTTTGAAAAAACCTGGTTTCTTCTCTTCATTCCAATATGGCCCTTCCGGTGGGAGGCCGGGTCGCTGAAAAATGGTATCCTAGAGCCTTAAGATATCCGGGGACAATGGAGGATGGCCGGGGCGGTGTTGTTTTGCGGCAAGGGCCCGATCCGAAGTAGGAAAACCGGTATGAATCCCGATTAAAAATAAAAATAATTAAGGTTCTGATATGACCATAGGCTCGGAAAATACGACAACAATATTAATACTGCTAATCGCAATAGGGATTCTGGCTTGGGGATATAATCGAGCTAGACCTTTTGGCAAAGCGGGTATGCTCGCTTGGTTGCAGTCGGTGGTGCTGATGACTCCTTGGCTGTTATTTTTCGCTCTATTCGCTGCCGGGATCTATGTCAACCTGGTGACAATCCTATTTTTCTTAGTGGCTTGCGTGGGATTGTACATCTATCTGGGGCAACAATTGAGAATTGTGGCGAAGGAAGAAGTAGAAAAACAAACTCCCACGGAACCTACTTCGCCTCCTACCCAGGAGTCGCCAGCGAGGGAGGAAGTTGCTAGGGCGATGGAAACTCCAGAGCAAAAGTCGGCAAGTCAACCTCAGCGATCGCCACTGGATAACCAAAAACCAATTCCAGAGTTGGTGCCCATTCCCAACGAAGATTTAACCAACATTCAAGGCATCTTTGGTATCGATACTTTTTTTTCTACGGAAACCATTCCCTATCAAGAAGGAGCAATTTTTAAAGGCAATTTGCGCGGAGAACCGCAGGAGGTACGCGATCGCCTCTCTGCTTCTTTGGAAGAAAAATTGGGCGATCGCTACCGACTGTTTTTAGTCGAAAGTCCGGGGGGCAAACCGGTAGTGGTAGTTCTGCCGAGTAAAAACGACCCCCCATCGGCTACCGTTACCCAAAAGGTCTTGTCGGTAGTTCTCCTCGTCGCTACCATTGCTACCTGTTTGGAAGCGGGAGGGTTGCTGCAAGGGTTCGATATTTTTAACGAGCCCGGACGTTATGGAGAAGCGCTGCCTATTGCTTTGGGAATTTTGGCTGTTTTGGGAGCCCACGAAATCGCCCATCAAGTGTTAGCCGCCCGTCACAACGTCAAGTTCAGTTTGCCCTTTTTCCTGCCGGCTTGGCAAATTGGCAGTTTTGGCGCTATGAACCGCTTTTTATGCCTGTTGCCGAACCGCACCGTGTTATTTGATGTTGCTTTTGCAGGGCCGGCTGCTGGTGGTATTGTTTCTTTGGGGATGCTGTTAATAGGTTTGCTGCTTTCTCACCCCGGCAGTTTGTTCCAGATACCGTCGGAGTTGTTCGGTGGTTCCGCTTTGGTGGCGACTCTGGCGCGGGTGGTTTTGGGTTCTCAGTTGCAGCAGCCGATAGTTGATGTGAACCCGTTAACTGTTATTGGTTGGTTGGGTTTGGTAATTACGGCTATTAACGCGATGCCGGCGGGGCAGTTGGATGGCGGGCGTATTATTCAGGCGATCTACGGACGGAAGGTTGCTGGTACGGCTACGATCGCTACTTTTGTCGTGCTGGCGATCGCTTCTTTTGTGACTCCCTTGGCTTTGTATTGGGCGATCGTTATTTTGGTCTTGCAGCGAGATTTAGAACGTCCCTGTCTTAACGAGTTGACCGAACCAGATGACGCTAGGGCGGCTTTGGGATTATTGATTTTGTTCTTAACTATCGCTACTTTGTTACCTTTATCTCCTGCTTTGGCGGGACGTATGGGAATCGGTTAAGTTGTTTGGGGTTGCTGGGGGTGACTTTGGCAGCCCCCACCCAAATAAGAGTTTATTCTGGGGATAAGATTAAAGACAAAGCTCGGTCTAAAATTGCTTGTTTGTAAACCATTTTTTCTAATTCATTAGCCGTGTAAATTCCTTCGTTTGCTTCCAAAGAAGCCTTTTTAATTGCTTGAGACCAAGCTGCTTCTAAAGTTTCGATTAATTCATCGCGGTCTAAGTAAAAACCACCTGCTTTTCTGCGTTTATTTTCTAGTTTAATTTCTTCAACTGAATTACTAACAGAGACATCCCAGGACCGAGTGGTGCGATTTTCGGCTTGTTGTTTGATGAGATGCAGCACCAGAATTACGGCATAACTGCGAATGGTTTTGATGATGTCTTTTTTACCCATTTCTTCTAGTTCTTCGACAATAATTAGGGAGCCTTTGATATCTCCTTCGAGCAACAATTGTTTGAGTTCTAATAATTCTTCCATGGCTGCAATCTATATTATTCGAAGTTGGCTATAGCAATCGTTAGATCGTTTGCGAGTAAGAAACCAGGTTTCAGGTCCGCGCCATAATAGTTTATTCTGGAGATAGAATTAAAGACAAAGCGGTGTCTAAAATTGCTTGTTTGTCAACCATTTTTTCTAACTCTTGCGGTTCGTAACGTCCCTCAGAAACCTCTAAGGATGCCTCATCAATAGCATTGAGATAGGCTGCTTCTAAAGTTTCTATTAATTCATCGTTATTTAAGTAATAACCTCCTGCTTTTCGACGCTTATTTTCCTGTTGAATTTCCCGAACGGAATTGCGAATAGAAACATCCCAGGAACGAGTGGTGCGATTTTCTGCTTGTTGTTTGATGAGATGCAGCAGCAGAATTACGGCATAACTGCGAATGGTTTTGATGATGTCTTTTTTACCCATTTCTTCTAACTCTTCAACAATAATTAGGGAGCCTTTGATATCCCCTTGGAGCAACAATTGTTTTAGTTCTAATAATTCTTCCATGGCTGCAATCTATATTATT
>CALKCV010000223.1 GCA_938083405.1 uncultured Microcoleaceae cyanobacterium
CTCTACAAGAGGTAGCGATCGCTCAAACAGATTTACTGGTGGTTCTGGATGAGGTTCTAAGTTCATACTGCGCCCTGTTCTCCATATTCCCTTGCTGCTTTGCAAACTGCTTCCACCTCGCCCCGCTGCAACAACGCTAAGGGCGATTCGTCGTTAAGTCTGGTATTGGCGTTCACCATAAACGCCACTTGCATCCACGGGTCGTGGTTTTGCAGTTCCCCGAGTACCGACTCCAGTCCTGGCAGTAACCCGCCTTCAGCAAATTGCCAGACTGGATAAAGATAACCGCGTTTTCTCCCAGACGAACGAGTAACTCGTCGTCGGGAACGGCTATGTTTTACAGCAAACAAAGCAATAAGTTGTCCCCGGGAACGGCGATCGTCAATAGTTTGTACGGGCGATCGCAACAACTCTGCTACCTGTCGAACGGAAATCACCCCACCTTGGGCATCGAGTAGTTGCTGTTTGACCTTAAGTCCTCGCGCTTTTGCTGCTGCTAGCGGATCGGTTTTGTTGACTGTTTCTACGTTCATGGTTTTCATAGGTTTTGTCCGTTGATTTTACTTTACCATAAATACAGCTAAAATGGTGGGTAATAATTTTACGATTACTATCCTCCAACAGGTTCCAACCGAATTAATTGTCCGTTTAGTCGATCGGTGAGAACGTACAATAGTCCATCAGGTCCTTGTCGCACGTCCCGCACTCTCTGACCCACAGGAATAGAATGTTGAGCGATCGCATTACCCGCTTCATCTAGTTCGATGCGACGAATATCCTGGGAAACTAACCCCCCTGCAAACAAATTTCCTTGCCACTGGGGAAAGCGTAAGCCGTTATAAAAAGCTAAACCAGAGGGAGCTATAGAAGGAGTCCATACGACTTTAGGGTCTATCAGACCGGGGCGAGATTTTTCAGGAGAAATGAGTCCTCCCGAATATTCCCGACTGTGAGTAACTACAGGCCAACCGTAGTTTTCTCCTCGCTCGATTAAATTCAGTTCGTCACCACCCCTAGAACCATGTTCCGTTGCCCAGATGCGATTTTTTGTCGGGTCTAATGCGATCCCCTGGATATTCCGATGCCCATAACTCCAGATGGCAGGTTCGGCATCTGTAGAATTTGCGAAAGGATTATCCGAAGGTATGGAACCGTCGTCATTTAATCGGATCGCCTTGCCAAAATGACTGTTGCGGTTTTGAGCTTGTTGCCGAATAAATTCACCATTTAACTCAAGAGGTGGGTTGCCACCATCACCAATGGTTGCCAATAGAGTTCCATCAGGCAACCACATAATACGCGACCCAAAATGTTGTCCCCCCGTTTTAGTTTGGGAAACCTCAAAGATTACTTCGAGCTCGATTAGAGTATCATTCTCAAGTCGAGCGCGGGCAATACGAGTGCGATTGGCCGAGCGATCGCCGTGGGAATAGGTTAAATAAATCCAACGATTTTCTGCAAAGCGGGGGTGAACTGAGACATCCATTAAACCCCCTTGGTTAAGATCCAAGACTTGAGGCACTCCCGCAACAGGAGTCGGGTCTAAATTTCCATCGCGAACGATTCGCAACCGCCCCGGTCTTTCGGTAATTAGCATTGTTCCATCTGGCAACCAGTCAAGACCCCAGGGATGTTCTAGGTTTTCTACTACAGTTATTTTCTGGTAGCCAGAACTAGAGGCGATATTTTCAGTAGATTTGCTCCCAGCCCGAGCAACGGTGGGAGATTCGATTTCAACTTTGCTCGTACAACTTACAGCTCCTAAAAGAGCGATCGCCATTGCCGTGGGGAATAATATTCTGCTTCCCCTGGTTATGAAGCAATAGAGAATGTTAAGTGTTTTTTGTTGTCTAGAAAACAAATTCTGTTTAAACATACAGTCCTTCCTATTGTTATGATGTTTGCTCGTCGCGAGCAAGATGCCCGCATTACCAAAATTTTACTATTTTTGCTCGATTTTTTCTGGGTAGGGTTCCATGATTTTTTCCTATCTTGACAGTATAGCTCGTTTTAATTTCTCCTTTAAAAAAAGTTCCGAAATTAAAATAATTAGCATTGTGGCATTTACCATAAATTGTGTGGAACCGAAAGACGTTTCACTTCCACTTTAACACTCAAATTATTCTACCGCAAACCCAGTAAACTTCCGCTTATAAGGAGCTTTAAAAGCAAGAACAATGTCATATTTAGGAACTCCCGCAGCTACTAACTCGTTAGCAACTCCCACCTCTGTCATATCCCGCTGAATCCAAATTTTATCCCCCTTAATATCCATGTGTATCGTGCAACCATAAACTCGTCGCGTTCCATTTTCTACCCATCCTACATGAAGAATTTGGTAATGATGCCGTTCTGTATCTAAAATTAGTTGAGATTCTGTTGTCTCATCTTTTACATGGTAGCTATAATGCTCTTTCAAAATATCTTGCACTAGCTGAGAGTAGTTTATTCCTTCCATAAAAAAACCTCATTTTTGGTATCATCAAAAATCAAATTTTTTGGCTCTACCGCTTAGATTATGCGGCGTTGGATGCTAATAAAAGCCATAGCTTATGTACAGCAAGGCTTACAACTAGAAAATGCTCTCTTAGCCACCATGACCAATCTTTTTCGGCTGCAACC
>CALKCV010000224.1 GCA_938083405.1 uncultured Microcoleaceae cyanobacterium
TCGGAGATTAAATCTTCCGAGACTAAATTTTTAAACAAACCAGAGTCAAGGAGATTTTCTCCAAACTTTCCGAGATTTTGTTTGTGACTTTTGACATCTTCAGACCGTGCAAAAAATGGAACGCGGGTCCGATAGACTTCATTTAACAGTTGAAAAACTTCGCTATCTGGTTCCGGCGGCGTATTCCAAAGCAAGATAATAGAACTATTTTCTTGCAAAGCATCAGCAGCTTTTTGATATTTAATATCCGACGAAACCCAATGAAAAGAATTTGCAGCTAAAACCGCATCGAATTTCTCAGTTTCCAACTCCCACTCTTCAAAGCTGGTATTAATAATCTCTACATTTGGAAACCTTGCACAGTTTTGCCGTCCCAGCTTACAAAATGCCAGACTGGGTTCCAGGCAGACCATCGAAAAGCCCAGGGTTGCAAAAGCTGTAGTTGCAGTCCCAGGGCCGCATCCAACTTCCAAAATAATTGGCTCTTTAGGGAGTAGGGCTAATTCTATAGCGCGGTTAATTAGCTGCTGGGGATAGGCCGGTCTTCCCCGGTTATAGGCATCTGCTACTTCGCCATACCAGTTTTTTCTTTGTTTTAAATCTTGGCTGTACCACATTTTTTTGTTTATTGAAGTTGGACCCGCAAAAAGCCTCCCAGCCTAGAAATAGAGAAATTGTCTTAATATATACAAATATCTGAGATAATTATGGGGTTAACTCTCTCAACCTAAGCGCCCCAGGGTTTCGTGCGGGGGCAAACTTTCGCACGGTGCCGAGCTCGGCAATTGAAACCCCGCCAGAGTCTAACTTTGGCAAATATTTGGGGCTGAAACAATTCTTTATATTCATTAATAATATGTAAATATTATTGGCAATTGTGGATTTAAGATTGGCAATAATTAAATCTAAATTCTAAAATATTCTCTCTCAAGTCGAGTGGCCAGTAACGAGGAAGCGGGTAGTGTTAAAACGCATAAAGCAGGACTTAAAAAACGACCTAATAGCGGGCTTACTGGTAGTAATACCTTTGGCTACTACCATTTGGTTAACCATAACGATCGCCACTTGGGTAATCGATTTTCTGACGAAAGTTCCCAAACAGATAAATCCTTTCGATGGCCTGGAGCCAATTTTAGTCAATTTCTTGAATTTTGTAGTAGGATTAGCCGTTCCGTTGCTGAGTATCCTCCTAATAGGTGTAATGGCCCGCAATATTGCGGGACAATGGCTGTTAAATCTGGGGGAACGTTTGTTACAGGCTATTCCTCTAGCAGGGTCAGTTTACAAAACCCTCAAACAGTTACTAGAAACTGTGCTAAAAGATTCCAACGATAAATTTAGGCGGGTGGTATTAGTAGAATATCCTCGACAGGGAATGTGGGCGTTGGCCTTCGTAACGGGTACGATTAACGCTCAAATCCAATCTCAAATGAAAGAGCCCATGCTGAGTATTTTCGTCCCGACAACTCCTAATCCTACAACTGGTTGGTACGCGATCGTTTCAGAAGAAGAGGTAGTCAATTTATCCCTGTCGGTGGAAGATGCTTTTAAAGTATTAATATCCGGGGGAATAGTAAACTCAAATCCATCAAATTTAATCCCCCCAACTCAACTTAAGACTAATAATAATCTAGAAAAATTGGAGTTTCCTGAAGAAAAATTACGGGCAGTACCAGTGGAAGAAGATCGCTCGGTTAAATAGAAAGTTTGCCGGAAAAAAGAAGTAGAGTTTAAAGGAAAATAAAAGAAATGAAGATAGCGAAAAAATCACCGCGCCAAGCAGCAAGAGAATTGGCACTTTTAGGTATTAGCCAACTGCCGAGAAATAAGGAAAAATTAGATAGCAAAAAATTGCAGGATCTGCTACTGGCGGCAGTAAGAACTTTAACAATGGAAGCGGACGAATGCTTAGAAAAAGCGGCTGAAGAACTGCAAAAAGCAAGCGATCGCCTGCTGAGTAGCCAGATAGGAGCAACGGATCTTAAAAGCGCCCGAACTATGGTTTACGAAGGAATAGAATTCAGTCAAACAGCCATCAACGGTATCGGTAGCGCGATCGAATTTCCGGAACTAATTCAGCTAACGAACCAACCAGAAGTCCGCAGCTATGCCCTAGAAATTCTGATAGCTGTTAATAGTAATACAGCCGAGATCGATAAATTGTTAGAAAGGTCGATAGTTAACTGGCAAATAAAGCGTTTACCGCGACTAGATCTGGATATTTTGCGCATAGCTGTAGCTGAAATCCTCTATCTCGGTTTGCCAGAACAAATAGCCATTGAGGAAGCAGTAAAACTGGCCAAACGCTATAGTGGGGAAGATGGCTATAAATTTATTAATGGGGTATTGGCACGAGTTGGCGAAAAAATGAAAGCTGGTACTGCCTTAGCATAGGAAGTTTAACTATTCTGGAAAAATCTCTCCCAAGGGGGGAGAGGCTTTGGATAGAGTAAATTTTTTTTAAAAAGAGAAAAGAGAAAAGAGAACAGAGAAAATAAAAAATAAAAAATAAAAAATAGATATGCCTTTTAATTGGTTCCGCCGCCAGCAGAAGGATACTGCTAAAAAAACCCCAGAACAACCCACTCAAGAGACACCCCAAGAGGAAAAATCGACGGAGGCTAAGGAAGAGTCCCCCAAAGCTGCTGAGGATTATTTAGCCTGGGCCAAAGCAGCTTACAAAAATATTCAGAAAGAAGAAGACACTCAAACAGAATCCCCAGAAGCAACTGATGGGGGCGAAGTGGAGGCAGAAACTAAAGAGGCAACTCCAGAAGAATTGCCGAGTGAAGAGACAAAAGCCCCCGAAGTTAGGGAGGAAGTAATAGAGTCTCCCCCAGAGGCGATCGCCCAACCAGTGGCAGAAGTCGCAGAAGA
>CALKCV010000225.1 GCA_938083405.1 uncultured Microcoleaceae cyanobacterium
TTGCAACAAAAACCCGCCAATATCACCCCCAGAAACAATTCCGCTTGCATTCACCATTTCCCCGCAAGGGGATTGCAACGAGTCTTGAGGTCGGGAATAACGACAGCACGGCGGGCTTTTTTGCCGCTTGCATTCACCATTTCCCCGCAAGGGGATTTCCTCGCCCGCCAGAAACCGGGTTTCTTAAATCTCGATGCTGGCGAAGATATTGTTTGATAAACCCGGTTTCTTCGAGCTCGCCAACGATCTACGGATTGCTATATCTTGTTTCTTTTATAAAAACGCTTCCGGCAGCTTTTCTCAAAAATTTTCAACCACTTTTACAACTCCAAATTAGGCGGCAAAAGTAGATTATCTATGCGGACGATTACCCCGTTGCTAGTTTCAATTGATGGTTGAATTCCTTTAGCCCGATCGCCTATTATTACTCCCTCAGAACTAGCCTTAATTTTTACTAAACTGCCTTCAACAGTTTCTACTTCTCCACCATCCACTTTTCCCTGAGTAATTTCCCCCCTTACAATATGATATTTTAGCACTCGAATTAATTTATCTTTATTTTGCGGTTGGAGTAATTTATTGTAGGCAGCGCTATTCTTTTGAAAAGCGGTATTAGTAGGAGCAAAAACCGTCAATTTTCCCCCACCGCCTTCGAGTATTGCCGTTGCCTCCGCGAAATTAAAAGCAGAAATAAGACTGCTAAATTCCGGTTCTCTCGCTAAACTTTCCGCAATATTTCCCCAAGAACGTTTCGGAGAATCCAGCACCGCAGAAGGTTGGAACAGACTTTGCGATTCCGCACTCGCTCCTCTTTCTGTAGCAGTTTCCGCGAAAACTGGAACCACTAAAAAGGCGTTCGCGAAGCGTTGCGGATGCAACATCGCTCCCACAACCAAAAACAATCCAGGAACTCGGAAACATTTCTTAACGCTTAATTTAAACATATTTTTCGGCATAGTTTTTGTCACAATTGCAAACAGCAATCCGTAGATCGTTGGCGAGATTTAAGAAACCCGGTTTCTGGACCCCTAATTTTTCCAAGACCTCCGCACGGATGGCTATAACTTTTGTTACAATATAACATCAGAACTCTTTTTCGCAAGGGAAGGTCATCAAATAATGAAAACTTCTAAAAAACCTCGGAAATTACATTACCTCCTCTTAGCAGCCCTCATCCAGATACTCTGGTTCCACGCACCTTTATTTCTGAGTAACTTTACCTCATCGGGATTAATAAAAGCCCAAAGCGAACCAAACCGCAAGGAAGAGGCAGGAAAACTATATCAAAAAGCAACCGAACTCTTAAATAAAAGTCAATTCAACCGAGCCCTAGCAACTTTCCAGGAAGTATTAATTATTCTCCGAGAAATTAACGAACGCCAGGGGGAAGCAGCCACGATCGATCGAATAGGACAAATTTATTATAACCTCGGTCAATATCAAAAAGCCTTAGACGCTTACCAGCAAGCAAATCTAATTTTTACCCAGCTAAAAAATGACAGCGGCCAAGCAATAACCCTGACAAATATGGCAGTAGTTTATCGCAACTTAGGTCAGTATGAAAAAGCACTTTCATTATATGAAAAATCTCTAGCACTTCTTCGCAGCAGCAACGCCACCAAAGCAGAAGCGATCGCCATCAATAATATTGCCGCAGTTTATCAAAATCTCGGTCGCGACCGAAGAGCTATTTCTTATTATCAAGAAGCCTTAGAAAAGTTTGAAGAAATAGGCGATCGCCGCAGTCTAGCCTACGCCATCTTAAACATCGGTTCCGCCTACGAAAATTTAAACCAACAAGAACGAGCCCTAGATAGCTATCGACAAGCATTAGCAATAATGCGCTCCGAAGAAGACCGCCTCGGAGAAGGTCGAGCCCTGACTTATATCGGCTTTCTGCGCCACCAAAGCCAGAACCCCTCCGAGGAAGGACTATTACTCCTGGAACGATCGCTAGCCATCAGAAGAGAAATAGGCGATCGCCCCGGAGAAGCAGTAACCCTCGACCATCTCGGCACCGTGTATCGCGATCGCGGCAACCCCGAAAAAGCCCTAGAATACTATAGCCGATCGCTAGCCATCAGAAGAGAAATAAGCGATCGCCCGGGCATCGGACGCACCCTCAGCAACATCGGCGCCGCATTCCTAGCAGCCGGCCAATACCCCCAAGCCACAGAAAACCTCACAGCAGCAGTAGAAATCTGGGAATCTCTGCGCCCCGGTTTGAGCGACGAAAACAAAGTCCCACTCTTCGACACCCAACAGCAAACCTACAGCCACCTCCAAAGCGCCCTAATAGCACAAAATCGAACCGAAACCGCCCTAGAAATAGCCGAACGCAGCCGCGCCAGAGCCTTCGCCGAATTAATAGCCTCCGGTTTGGGAGCAGAATTTGCCCAACAATTCCAAAGCCCCGCCCCCATCGCCATCGAAGAAATAAAGCAAATAGCCAAACAAGAGAACGCCACCCTAGTCGAATACTCCATCGCCAACGACAAACTCTATATCTGGGTCGTCCGACCAGACGGGACCATCTCCCTGCGGACCGTAGATCTCCGCCAACTGGACCTATCCATGGAAGAAGCCGCAGAGCGATCGCTCATAGCAGCAGTAACCGGCATCAGTCGTCGCGGCCCGGACAACCCAGCAGTCAATAACCTCGTCCGCCACACTCGCACCAGCCTCGCCAAAGCCAATTCAGCCCAGCCACTCCTCGCAACCAGAGGAGGGAGAAATGTTCGATTTAGAAACTACCGCTTGCGCAAAAGCTATCAATTACTAATAGAACCCATCGCCGACCTGCTGCCGAGAGACCCCGAAGCTCCCCTTATCTTCATACCCCAAGGCCCTCTATTTCTCATCCCCTTCGCTGCCCTGCAAGACGAAGACGGCAACTACCTCATCGAAAAACACACCATAGCGATCGCCCCCAGCATCCAAGTCTTAGACCTAACCCGCCGTCTGGGACAGCAGCACCAGAGCGCCAAAACCCCAGGGGAAATCTTAGTAGTAGGAAATCCCGCCATGCCAAGCCTGCCAGCAGCTTCCGGCGAAAACCCCGTGCCCCTAGAACCCCTGCCCCACGCCGAAGAAGAAGCAATAGCGATCGCCCAACTCCTCAATACCTCACCCCTACTGGGCCCCGCCGCCACAGAAACAGCAGTAGTAGAGAAAATGACAAAGGCCAGGATCGTTCATCTAGCAACTCACGGTCTCCTCGACGAAATCGAAGACTTATTAGGGATGCCAGGAGCGATCGCCCTTACTCCCAGCGAAGACGCAGACGGATTTCTCACCTCCAGCGAAATTATCGCCATGAAACTAACAGCCGAACTCGTAATTATTAGCGCCTGCAATACCGGCCGGGGCGAAATTACCGGAGATGGCGTTATCGGGTTATCTCGCGCCTTTATCGCAGCCGGAGTTCCCAGAGCGATCGTCTCCTTATGGTCCGTACCAGACGCCCCCACCGCCTATCTCAACATCCAGTTTTATCGCCAAATGCAACGGGGAAGCGATCGTGCCCTGGCACTGCGACAAGCAATGCTCGCCACTATGGAAGAATACCCCCATCCCAGAGATTGGGCCGGATTTATCCTACTCGGAGCAATATAAGTAGGAATGAAACCCCGACCGGCCCCGACCGGGGGGGCTGGTTCGGGGTCTAATTACCTCCCTTAACCCTTCATTTTCCCAGACCAAACCCGAGTAGGCAGTCCCCAAATATAGATAAAACCTTCAGCAGCCTTATGGTCGAACTCATCCTCAGCACCATAAGTTGCCAGATCGAAACTATATAGAGAATTCTCCGACTTGCGTCCGACAATAGCAGCGCTGCCCTTAAACAGTTTCACCCTGACGCTACCAGTTACTACATCCTGGGTTTGCACGATGAAAGCATCCAAAGCAGCCTTGAGAGGACTGTACCACAAACCGTTATAAACCAACTGAGTGTAAGTATCTTCAATGCCCCGCTTGTAACGGCTGACATCCCCAGTAAGAGTCAAACCCTCTAAATCTCGGTGAGCGTGAATTAACACAAGCATCGCCGGCGACTCGTAAATCTCCCGCGACTTAATCCCCACCAAACGGTTCTCCACCATATCGATCCGTCCCACACCATGACTTCCCGCCAATTGATTGAGCTTTGTTATCAAAGCAACCGGGTCCATAGCTTCGCCATTAAGACTGACGGGGAGACCTTTCTCAAAACCGATCTCCACATATTCCGGTTCGTCGGGAGTATCGGCGATCGCCTTAGTCATTTCAAAAACATCTTCTGGGGCCTCCTCCCAAGGATCTTCGAGAACGCCCGCCTCGATCGCCATCCCCAACAAATTCTTATCAATGCTGTAAGGAGAAGACTTCTTCACTGGAGAAGGAATGCCGTATTTTTCGCCATAGGCGATCGTCTCCTCGCGACTCATGCCCCACTCCCGCGCCGGCGCTAGAATTTTCAATTTAGGGTTGAGCCCCGCTGCGGCCACATCAAAGCGCACCTGATCGTTACCCTTGCCCGTGCAACCGTGAGCGATCGCGTCGGCACCGTATTTTTCTGCCGTATCCACCAACAACTTCGCAATCAAAGGACGACCGAGGGCAGTGGCCAAAGGATAGCGATTTTCATAGAGGGCGTTGGCCTGGATAGCCGGATACCCATAATTCTTGACAAAAGGTTCCACCGCATCTATTACCAGAGATTCCGATGCACCGGAATTTAGAGCTTTTTGCCGGACTGGTTCGAGGTCTTCTCCTTGTCCCAAGTCCGCAGCGAGAGTAATAACCTCTTCGACGCCCCACTCGTTTTTCAGGTAAGGAATGCAAACGGAGGTATCGACTCCGCCAGAATAAGCTAAGACTACTTTGGTAGCGCGACCCATAATTTTTGGATTTTAATTACAACTGAATGTTTATTATGGGACTAATTTTTGTCAATTCCCCTTTTGGCAGATAAAAATTTTTAATTGTCCCAGTCCCGTAGATTGTATTTCGCAACGGGCCTTCTGTTAAAGCGACAGGCTAGGCCGGCGACAGGCAAGGCTGGTGACAGGCAAGATGCCTGTCCTACGGGGGCCTGCCGAAAACAGGCATCTTGCCTGTCATCTTAATTGTTAATTGTTAATTGTTAATTGTTAATTACTTACCGTGTTTTTTAGCGTCGTTATTCCAACTTACAACCGCCAACCGATTTTAGAAAAGTGCCTTAAAGCCCTGGAAAATCAAGATTATGGCCTTCCCGTCGCCGACTACGAAGTGGTAGTAGTCGATGACGGTTCCACCGATGGGACTTTGGAATGGTTAGAAACCCAGGCCCGCGACTTCCCCCACGTCCGGCCCTATGCCAGAGACCATCAAGGGCCAGCGGCAGCCAGGAATTTTGGCGTAGAAAAGGCCAGGGGCGATACAATCGTTTTTATTGATAGCGATTTAGTAGTGACAGAGACTTTTTTAATGGCACACGCCGAAGCTTTAGTTAAAGCGAGGGAAAATAACGAGCGAGTCTTTACTTATGGCAGAGTTATTAATACTTGTAATTTCGATCGACCCAGTGCCGAACCTTATAAATTGACCGATTTTTCAGCCGCTTTTTTTGCTACGGGAAATGTAGCGATCGCCCGTCATTGGTTAATCGAAGCAGGCTTGTTCGACACCCGTTTCCAACAGTACGGCTGGGAAGATTTGGAACTCGGAGTGAGGTTAAAAAAGTTAGGCTTCGAGTTAATTAAATGTCCCGATGCCGTCGGCTATCATTGGCATCCGCCCTTCGATTTAGCACAGCTACCAGCAGCGATCGACCGAGAAATTCAACGAGGCAAAATGGGAGTTTTGTTTTATCAAAAGCATCCCACTTTGGAAGTCAAAATGATGGTTCAAATGACCTGGATGCATCGATTGTTGTGGGGAATCTTGTCTCTTGGCGGGAGCTTAAATGAAAAAACAATGGCAGGTTTTTTACAATGGTTAATCGATAGAGGCAAATCCCAGTTAGCCTTGGAAATAGCCAGAATTTTCCTCAATTGGTATAACGTTCAAGCGGTTTACGAGGCTTATGCTCCGTTGAAGAGGAAACAATGAAAAATTTGTAAATATAGAGATTAAGTGCAGTTTTGTAGAAGTATTAAGGAAAAAATTTGATGAGAGTTCAGCTACATCCCCATGCTAGAGCTAGATTAATTGAACAGTGAAGACTGGTTAGTTATTGCGGTAATTGTTAAATTTTTTTAACGAACAAATAAAATGAAAATTAGTTACGATTCCAGATACAAGATTGCCTATATCTGCTTCAAAGAAAAAACGGCGCAGGTGGAGACAATTCAAGTAGGCGCAGAAATGAATATCGACATAGCACCAGATGGAACAATTTATGGAATTGAACTGCTAAATGCTAGTCGCCAATTAGGGGCTACTCCAGACAAAACTTTGCTTGTAATTAACGAAGCTGTGGGAGAGTCTTCTAAAATTAAATTGGCACTCTAATTGCTAAACAGCGATAAAAAGTTTAATGGTTTCGGGGACGATACCTTCGCCATTTTATTCAAGGCAAACTCCCCCGCCAGAAACCGGGTTTTTTCAAAAAACCCGGTTTCTTAAATCCCG
>CALKCV010000226.1 GCA_938083405.1 uncultured Microcoleaceae cyanobacterium
AATAAGCTCAAATGCAGACGGACAAGCCTTCCGGCATCCAGAAAATCCAGCCGTTGAGATGAGAGCTTGGGCGGGCTATGACCTGTCAAATTCTATAAATAGAGAGGAAACTCAAGGCACTAGGGTTAGAAACTTCACCACCGAAGAAGGATTGCCAGGGGAATTGAAAGTAAATATTGGGCAAGAAATAAGTTCTATGACCTTGACATTAATCGAAGGACAAGTCCGATATCATTGGCAAGCAGAAGCTCCGAGCCAAAAGTTTGACGATTACTATAAATTTTTTTATTACGTTGCCAGTCAATACGATGTTGAAGCTTCCAGGGACGGCAACGAGCCGTAAATTCTCGATCGATGTACGTTTGCCAAATATGCTTTAGTGGCATCGACAATTTTCTCGATCGCCTGCTGTCTTGCTAAGATTTATACTAAAGCTGTCAAAATTTAGAGTCAGACCAGTGTTTAATGGCTTACGATCCTTCTAATAATGCCGGACCCAATTCCGGGACTGAAATACAAATCAATCCTAATAACATACAAGTCCGCCTTAAAAGTGAAGAGGGAAGACTATTGTTGCTATTGCCACGAGAAACAGGCAATACTGACTCAGAAACTATACCTGCGGCAAGCTGGCCGGAAATTTGGCAACAACTAAAACTGAGATTGAATGCGGGAGAAAGTTTTTGGGAGGCAAATACAGAAGTAGAGCTAGTGGCCTTCGATCGCCTGTTAGATGCCCGCCAGCTACAGGAGATTGCAGAGGCCCTTGCAGAAGCCCAACTTCAACTAAAGCTAATTAATACCAGCCGCCGCCAAACAGCCGTTGCCGCTGCTACTCTAGGTTATTCAGTGCAACAAGGCTCTGCTGCCATTGGCCAAGAATCGAACTCTAAAGAAAAGGGCAAAGCTCTAGCGGAACCTCTATATTTAAGAACGACGGTACGCTCGGGAGTTGAAATTCGGCATCCGGGTACGGTGGTAATTTTGGGAGATTTGAACCCTGGTGGTTCTGTAATTGCCAGAGGAGATATTCTGGTGTGGGGTCGTTTGCGCGGAGTAGTTCGCGCCGGGGCCGATGGCAATAGGGGGAGCGCGATCGTGGCTTTACAAATGGAACCTCCTTTAATTAGGATTGCCAATTTAGTAGCCAGAGGGCCAGAAAAACCACCAGCTAAGTTTTATCCCGAGGTTGCATACATAACTAATAAAGGAATTAGAATTGCTAGACTTACCACAAATCTAATGAAAACGCTCAAAGCGTTGAACTGAAGAAGGCGAAGTGGAACTTCGCGCTTAAATTGCGCGGGAGCTAGTAAGTAATTAATAATTAATAATTAATAATTAATAATTACTTAGGATCGGGTATGAATGCTGAATTACCGTTAATACAGGTCCAGCATTAGTTCTAAATTTTGTTCGATTTATTTCACCTAACTACTTAACTGCGTCCCCATCAAGTCATTTAGCGGATAATCTAAAATCTAAATTTACAGCTATTTATGAGTAGAATCATTGTTATTACTTCGGGTAAAGGAGGAGTGGGCAAAACCACCTGTACGGCTAATCTGGGGATGGCCCTAGCCAAAAGAGGTCGCCAGGTAGCGGTTGTGGATGCAGATTTTGGCCTGAGAAATCTGGATTTGCTGTTGGGTTTAGAAAATAGAATCGTCTATACTGCCGTGGAAGTTCTCTCTGGGGAGTGTCGGTTGGAGCAAGCGATAGTAAAAGATAAACGCCAACCGAGGTTAGTGTTGCTGCCGGCGGCTCAAAATCGGATGAAAGACGCGATCGCTCCCGAACAAATGACCCAGCTAGTGGATATGCTGACTTCCAAATACGACTATATCCTGATTGATTCTCCTGCGGGAATAGAGGGTGGATTTCAAAACGCGATCGCTCCGGCAAAAGAAGCTGTAATCGTTACTACCCCGGAAATTTCAGCGGTTCGAGACGCCGATAGAGTGATTGGTTTGTTAGAAGCTAACGGCATCAGGCGTATTAGTTTAATAGTCAATCGTATCAGACCTCATATGGTACAAGCTGATGAGATGATGTCTGTAGAGGATGTGGAAGAGATTTTGGCTATTTCTTTAATAGGAATCATCCCAGATGACGAAAAAGTAATTATGTCAACCAACCGGGGAGAACCTTTAGTCTTATCGGAAACACCTTCCAATGCTGGAATAGCCTTCGATAATATTGCTCGTCGTTTGGAAGGGGAGAAAGTAGAATTTCTTAATCTCAATCCAGTTCGAGAAGGCTTTTTTGGTAGATTGCGCAAACTATTGTCTGCTAAGATTATTTAATGGAGGGCTGTGAAATCTTGACCTGCTCTTGTATTAAAACTACACAAAGTTTTAGCACTGGATGACAAATTAGGTTTAGCAATGTTCGATCCAAGAACAAAACTCAGCGAATAAAATAAAGTTTTATGTTAAACGAATTTATAGACAAATTTTTTGGGCGCAACACTCAAACCAGCAGGGCAGAAGTAAAAGAACGTCTAAAACTGGTTATAGCCCACGATCGCTGCTCTCTCAACCCACAAATGGTGGAACAGATGCGATCGGAAATTATGGAAGTGTTGTCTAAGTATGTAGAAATTGATACAGATGATTCGGAATTTTCTCTAGAAAACAATCAAAGAAGTACGGCGCT
>CALKCV010000227.1 GCA_938083405.1 uncultured Microcoleaceae cyanobacterium
TTATTAATTATTAATTATTAGGTAACTATTTCTAGGCATCTTCAGCAGCCCGTAGAATCAAACGCCGAGCCACGCTTTGAATCCCAGTATGCCGATAATAACTTGTACTCTGGTCGAGAAATGCCGCCACAAAGTCCAAACTGTCATCGGAAAATTCGACAAAGTTGCCAATACTATCCGCAACCTTTTCTTGCGTTAAACCAGTAGAAGAAACGAAATTACCCATCCAACCTTCAACCGCGCTAAAAGTATTAGAGATGAAGCCAAATTTATCGTCTGAGGGAATAATACCGCTAATAGCACTAAAAACCGGGTTCCCTTCAAAAGCACTTTGACCCTTGTTAGCGAGGGTTTCTTCTACTTTTTGCAAGAAATTCGGGCCCAGAGGCAGCAGACCATCCACAGCAACTAAAGTCGCCATCCGCATCAGAGACGAACCCTGATAGTTATCCTTGAGGGCAGCCACAAACTCTTGTGGGCTGAGACTGGGCAAGCCATTAAGTTTGTAGTAGGCGATTAACTCGGCGACGATTTTTACGCACAAATCCACCGATTGAGTAGTGTCTGCTTTGGGAGTTAGTTTCCCTAAGAAAGACATAAAACCGATTTTTTCTCCTATTTTATTAGCCATAGCAGCAGCCCCCAAAGCAGCATCGGCCTTATCCACGCTGTTATAAATCCAGATAGCCCTTTGATATCCCTCCCCTGCATCGTTGTACAGTTCGATCGCCCGATTGCGAATTGCCATAACCCGGTCGGCATCGGTTTCTCCAGTAATTGCCACAATCGTATTATCGCAACCGACTATGTTTTCCCATTCCCCAGGGACAACAAAATCTAAAGCCTTGAGTACCTTGACCGTGATATTGTCCGAAGGCAATTTATCTAATAATTGAATAATGGAATCGCTCATTGGTGAACCTCTTTAATAGTCGATCGCCATTATATCCGATTTTTCTCATAGCAAACATACTACAACAATTTTTCAAGGAAAAAACTGGGTTCCAGACCTTATTATTGAGAATCGAGTCAATTTTCAATGTAGTATGTAATTCTACTTAGAGCTTTTTGGGCTTTGAATAATAATGAAGAGCTTTTGACGATTAAATCAAAATACTACATTTTGTAGTAGGGAAAATGGATTCTATACTCGCAGCCCTGTCTCCGGTGGTCAACAGATTTAGGGAGCATCCCATATTTGTAAAAAAACCAAAAAATCAATGCATGCTTTTTTTGTGGTCAGTTGGAACGTTGTTAGTCGCCCAACTGACAACGTTCCAACGTTCCGATTGACATGCACGCGTCTAATTCGCGGGTTCTCTTCAAAATTGGGATGCTCCCCAGATTTATGGTGGAGTTAGGCAACAAGCTCATAGTGCTTATTGCTACAAGCAAGATTTTTTACGAAAAAAATAGACTCAAAAAATTTAACTCTTATATCAAGTCGCAATAAATAACCTTCAGAAAATGGGTAGTGGGAAAAGGGGAATGCCAGGTCTAACAAGCTTCCCACACGTTCCACTCAATTGCTAATTGGAAGTTAATTGGGAAAATGATATTCGCTTTATAATGATGTCTTTTCCTTCTGTGATTTTGCAGCTTGACAGGGCAGGTGCTATACTGGGCACGGGCAAAAATTGCGATTTGTTTGAAAAACGCTTAAAAATAAACCAGTGCTTTGGTTCGCGCGATCGAGGGTTTAGTCCTTTCGCGATCGCGCTTCCGTTGCAGAGCAAACGCACGCGGCTGCGTTTGGCGCACTCAAAAATTTATTTGCCATAAATCGCGAATAGTACGCTAGAAAAACGCAATTTATTCGCGTCTGGAGTACAAAAATAGAGTTTTAATCTACAGATATTAGAGCAACTAAAAAATTCCCAAACTCTTCCCTGTAGCAATAAGCACTATGAGCCTGTTGTCTAAAAGCGCTAAGATTTTTGACACGACTCAGGGGAGGATTATAGAGATGTAGGGGATGCACGAAGAACGGGCGGTAAATGTAGTTGATGAGCATACTTAATAGCTCTGCGAATGCTCTCTTTACCCAATATCCATTTAATCTTCTTGTTTTTTCTCTATTTTACAAACCGCATAAGAAATTGCTATAGGCATTTCTTATGCGGTTTGTAAAATAAGCCAGTGGTTTGGTAAGCGAACATTTACAAATCATTTAAAATTGCTATAGGCATTTCTTATGGGAGCGCACGAACAAAAAAAATTGGAAGATCGTGAGAAAACGGACTCGGGGCCCAGGGAATTCTCTACGGCTATTTATCGGAGATTGTCCCAGCTAAAAATAGCAAAATATTTGCTTATAGGGAGCAAGGAATCCTTACCCGATAAGATCGTAAACGCTCTTTACTCTAGTTCGGGCTTTTGTTATCTTAACTTCATCTTAAATTTATCTTGCTAGTGGATAAACAACCCATGCGCTTAAAATCTTTGGACGTCTTTCGCGGCATTACCATCGCCGCCATGATATTAGTCAACAACCCAGGCAGTTGGAACCACGTTTATCCCATACTACTTCATGCAGAATGGCACGGCTGCACCCCCACAGACTTAGTGTTTCCTTTCTTTCTCTTTATAGCCGGTACCGCAATGGCTTTTTCCCTGTCAAAATATACGGTCGAAAACCAAGCCACCGATCGACTTTACTGGCGCATAGCCCGCCGATGTGCCTTACTATTTCTCATCGGTTTGCTCCTCAATGCCTACTCATCCCTTGCTTTGGGTACAGACCTCAGAATTATGGGAGTTTTACAGAGAATTAGCCTTGCTTATTTTATCGCCGCGATCGCCATCCTCAACCTAAAGCGCAAACAACTTTACGGACTCGCAGGTTTCCTGCTTATAGGCTATTGGGCAGCCATGGAATTAATTCCCGTTCCCGGTTTCGGTGCCGGCGAACTCTCTGGCGAAGGCAACTTCGCCGCCTACATCGATCGCCTCATCCTCACCCAAAAGCATCTCTGGGGCAACAGACCTTACGACCCAGAAGGACTATTTAGCACTTTGCCTTCGGTAGTGACTGTTTTAGCCGGTTACTTTACCGGGCGATGGCTGAGAAAACAACCAATAAAAAGCCGCACCAGCGTCAGTTTGGTTATTTTCGGTCTCGTCTGTTTAGTCGTTGGCTATCTCTGGGGATTAATCTTTCCCATTAATAAAGCTCTCTGGACCAGTTCTTATGTAGTAGTTACAGCCGGTTGGGCCTTGTTATTGCTAGGCGCCTGTTACGAAGCGATCGAAGTTCGAGACTGGCAAAAATGGGGCAGGCCCTTTGAAGTTATGGGCTTAAATGCCATTTTTCTCTTTGTCGCCTCAGCAGTTTTGGCCAGAATTACTATTTACACCAAAATCGGTACCGGCGAAAATGCGGAAAGTATTAAAACCTGGATTTATCAGAGTTTTTTCCAAACTTGGGCCGGAGACTTAAACGGTTCTTTAGCCTTTGCGATCGCCAATATCTTGTTTTGGTGGGCGATCCTTTATTGGATGTACCGCCAAAAGTGGTTCTTAAAGGTTTGAGCGAAAATTGGGAATAGGGAATTGCCACCCTGCATCCGTCGGGGAGTCCCGATGGTTGCTTGGCCGATTCCCCATTAGAATGAAGATTAAAGTCAAATTCAAGCAGCAGGCTTCTATGATTCCAACAGTTATCGAACAATCTGGCCGTGGCGAAAGGGCCTTTGATATTTATTCGCGATTATTGCGCGATCGCATCATTTACTTAGGAAATGCCATTGATGCCGATTTGGCCAACCTAATCGTTGCCCAATTACTATTTTTAGATGCCGAAGACCCAGAGAAAGATATTTACCTCTATATCAACTCTCCAGGCGGTTCCGTTAGCGCCGGTATGGGTATTTTTGACACGATGAACCACATCCGCCCCAACGTTTCCACCATTTGTATGGGGCTAGCTGCCAGTATGGGGGCTTTTCTTTTGAGTGCTGGTACCAAGGGTAAGAGGTTGAGTTTGCCTAATGCAAGGATTATGATCCACCAACCTCTGGGTGGAGCTCAAGGACAGGCCACCGATATTGAGATTCAGGCTAAAGAAATTTTGTACTTGAAGAAATATCTCAACGATCGCTTGGCAGAACACACAGGTCAACCCATAGAACGCATTAATGAAGATACCGAACGGGATTTCTTTATGTCTGCCACCGAGTCAATGGAGTACGGTCTTATCGACCAAGTAATCGATCGCAGTCCTTCTGCCTCCCGTCCAGTGGCAACAGTTAATTAAAAGCTTCGA
>CALKCV010000228.1 GCA_938083405.1 uncultured Microcoleaceae cyanobacterium
CTACGTTCCACCCAACCTACCGGGAATGTTACTGGAGCGTTTTTGTTGGGTTGCGCTGTCGCGATGTTGCATCCACAACGCTGCGCGACGCGAACGCCTAACCTACGAGGAATGTCAGTGGCGATCGCCTTTTTCTTTCTCATCCCCAGCGCCACCAAAATTTGTCATCCCCAGCGCCACCTCTACTTCCCCCACACCCAAAACTTGAAATTTCCCAATACACTACTTTTCCAGGGGGGGGCAAATTTGGCTCTATTCCTCGCTCTTCTTGGCTTTTGCTTTAAAAACTTTTCCCGATCGCGATCGCGTTTTTCAGTCGGTACCGCTTCCATTATAGACCGAAAAATCGGCTTGGCGATCTTTTTTGCCATTTTTGCTTTTATTTTTTTTATTTAACTTAAAAAAATACATAAGTAAAACTAATGTATTTTTCCCTTCTGGCTTTGTTCTAAAATAGAACAACCCATTCCCCAGAAAGAATTATGTCCTACGTCAACCTCCATACTCATAGCGACTACAGCCTCCTAGACGGAGCCTCTCAATTGCCCCAATTAATCGACAAGGCAGTGGAATTGGGCATGGAGGCGATCGCCCTGACCGACCACGGCGTGATGTACGGGGCCATCCAATTAATTAAATTATGTCGAAATAAAAACATTAAAGCCATAATTGGCAACGAAATGTATGTAGTTAATGGCGACCTGGAAGATCAGAAAATTAAGCGGAAAAAATATCACCAAATCGTCCTAGCAAAACACACCGAAGGTTATAAAAATTTAGTCAAACTAACCACTACTTCTCATCTGGATGGTTTCCAAGGCAAAGGCATTTTTGCCAGACCTTGTATTAATAAAGAACTTTTAGAACAATACCGCGAAGGTCTGATCGTAACTAGCGGCTGTATGGCAGGAGAAGTGCCGCAAAATATTCTCAAAGGAGAACCAGAGCAAGCCAGGAAAGTTGCCAAATGGTACAAAAAAATGTTTGGCGACGACTACTATTTAGAAATACAAGACCACGGCTACCCAGAAGACCGGATAATTAACGTCGAAATTGTCAAAATTGCTAAAGAGTTAGGCATCAAAATAATCGCAACAAACGACTCCCACTTTACCAACTGTCAAGATGTGGACGCTCACGATGCTTTATTGTGTATCAACACTCAAAAATTGATAACCGAAGAAAAGCGGATGCGCTACAGCGGGACGGAATATTTGAAGTCCGCGGAAGAGATGAAAATGCTGTTTCGAGACCATCTGGAGGATGAAGTAATAGAAGAGGCGATCGCCAATACTCTCGAAATAGCCCAAAAAATAAAAAAGTACGACCTCTTCGGCGAAATGCGCATCCCCAATTATCCCATTCCCAGCGGTCATAACCCGGCAACTTATTTAGAAGAAGTCACTTGGCAGGGTTTGGAAGAAAGGTTAAAAGTTAAAAGCAAAGAAGACATTTCCCAATTTCATCCAGACTACGCAGAAAGGTTGAAATACGAACTCAGCATGATGGATAAAATGGGCTTTTCCACCTATTTTTTAGTCGTTTGGGATTATATCAAATACGCCAGGGATAATAATATTCCGGTGGGGCCGGGGCGAGGAAGCGCCGCCGGTTCTCTGGTGGCTTACGCATTGAAAATTACTAATATCGATCCAGTGCATCACGGGTTGTTATTCGAGCGATTTTTGAACCCGGAAAGGAAGTCCATGCCAGATATTGATACGGACTTTTCCATCGACCGGCGAGATGACATGATTAAATATGTCACGGAGCTTTATGGAGTGGATAAAGTAGCCCAGATTATTACTTTTAACCGGATGACTTCTAAAGCTGTGTTGAAAGATGTCGCCCGGGTGTTGGGGATACCTTACGGGGAGGCGGATAAAATGGCAAAGTTGATTCCCGTTTCCCGGGGAAAACCTGCTAAATTAAAGGTGATGATTTCCGATGAAACTCCGGCACCGGAGTTTAAAGAAGCTTACGATAATAAAAAGGTTTCGATTACAGGCCCCAAAGGAGAACCGGCAGGAGAAGTTTCGGTTCGCCAGTGGATAGATATGGCGATTACTATTGAGGGTACGAATAAAACTTTTGGAGTTCACGCGGCGGGGGTTTTGATCTCTAAAGATCCCCTGGATGAAATTGTGCCTTTGCAAAGGAATAATGAGGGGGCGGTTATTACTCAGTATTTTATGGAAGATCTGGAAATGCTGGGTTTGTTGAAGATGGATTTTCTGGGGTTGAAAAATTTAACTATTATCCAGAATACGGCGGAGGCAATTTATCAAAATCATCGTATTTCTCTGGATGCGGAAGGGTTGCCGGCGGATGAGAGGAAGGCGATGGAAATTGCGGCGAAAATTAAGAAGTTGCCAGAGGATGTTAAGAATACTTATAAATTGATTGCTTCAGGAGATCTGGAGGGGGTTTTTCAGTTAGAGTCTTCGGGGATGGTGGATGTTGTCAGAAAGTTGAAGCCTTCGAGTATTGAGGATATTTCTTCGATTCTGGCTTTGTATCGTCCCGGTCCTCTCGATGCTGGTTTGATTCCTAAGTTTATAGACCGCAAACACGGACGCGAAGAAATTAAGTACGACCATTTTTTATTGGAACCGATTTTAAACGAGACTTACGGGGTTTTGTGTTTGCCAAAGGGAACTTTAATCGATAAGCCGGATGGTTCGACGGTAGCGATCGAAGATGTTAAAAAGGGCGATGCCATCTTAACTTCTGACGGAAAACGGGTTTGGGAGGCGAAAGTTGCCAAACAGTGGCCCAGCGGCGTTAAGGAAATATTGAAGATTACTTTGTCTAGCGGAACGGTAATTTATTCTGGAAAAAATCATCGCTTTTTGACTCCAGAAGGAGATAAGTTTGCTAAGGAGTTGAAACCGGCAGTTGGCGGACTGAAAAACGCTCATATTTATGCTTCTGCGGTTTATGAAAAATGGCCGGTTTCTACTGGAAGGAAAGAATTGCGCCAAAACGAAGCTTATTTGTTGGGATTGTTTATAGGAGACGGCAATCTAGTTTCCTCGACTCCTAATATTGCTTGTCTGACAGAAAAAGCTGCTGCTTGGGTGGCAAACTTGATTTATGAAACTTGGGGCGGCGAGGCTAAATATTATTTTAATACTCGCTGCTGGTACGCTTATTCTAAGTTCAAAACTCAACCAAAGCCTACGCCTCTGACTGAGTTTATGGATAGCATTTATGGTGGAAGAAGTTGGAAGGTAAAATCTATTGCCAAGCATTTACCAGAGGATATTTTGGATTATTCGGAAAAAGACCGAATAGATTTGTTGCGAGGTCTTTGGGATAGCGATGGTTCTTATAGCGAAAGGTTGCTTTATTACCGCAGTTATTCTACTCGTTTGTTGGAACAAGTAGGCAGGCTTTTGGGAAGTTTGAAGATTTCTTATTATCTGGCAGATAATTATGTTGCTGTCTCTGACAGGTCTCGGTTTATTTCTATTTTAGGAAGTTCCCAATTGCCAAACAAGCAACAGTATGAAGTTAGGGAAAATTATCTCCCGGTTTCTTCTTTTGCTTTGGCAACTCAACTGGAAGATTCCATCCGCCAGACGGATAGTTATACGAGGAAGACGGTGAAGCGATCGCTCCAAAAAGCAACTTTATTTCGACGGACAAACTCTCAATATAAAACTAAGCTGGAAAATTGGGATGAGTGTTACCGTGCAATCTACGAAAAAACTTATTTGCAAGATGCCAGACTCGTTTATGTTGTCTCGGTGGAAGAAGCACCAGAGGCCGAGTGTTTCGATTTAGAAATGGAGGACCAAAGCTCCCCCTATTTTCTGGCGCAAGGGGTGGTAGTTCATAATTGCTACCAAGAGCAAATTATGAAAATGGCTCAAGATTTGGCGGGATATTCTCTGGGGGAGGCAGATCTCCTGAGGAGGGCCATGGGTAAAAAGAAGGCTGCTGAAATGGAGAAACAGCGGGAAAAGTTTATCGATGGCGCTACGAAAAAAGGGGTGTCTTCCAGAGTGGCTCAGAACCTCTTCGAGCAGATGATTAAATTCGCGGAATATTGCTTCAATAAATCCCACTCCACTGCCTACGCTTATGTCAGCTACCAAACTGCTTATCTCAAGGCAAATTATCCAGTCGAATATATGTCGGCCCTCCTCACTGCCAACAGCGGCGACCAAGATAAGGTTCAGAAATACATCGCTAATTGTCAGCGCCTTAAGATAGAAGTAGAACCGCCGGATATTAATCGCTCGGGGGTGAATTTTACGCCTCTGCCAAAATCCTCTCCAGAAGAAACGAGAGGGAAAATTTTGTTCGGTCTCTCGGCGGTGAAAAATTTGGGGGAGGCGGCAATTATGGAGATTTTGAAGGCGAGGGAAGAAGGGGGGAATTTTACTTCTTTGGCGGAACTTTGCGATCGCGTCAACAAACAAGCCCTTAACAGTCGCGCCCTAGAAGCTTTGATCGGCTGCGGGGCCTTCGATCTCCTCGAAGCAAACCGCAGGAAGTTGAGTTTAGAACTGCCTGGGGTAATCGCCTGGGCTCAAAAACGCAACAGGGACCGAGATACCGGTCAGCTAAGTTTGTTTGATGGGATGATGGCTGGGGCCGCTGATGGTGAAAATGCTTTTGAGTCGGCCCCGCAGAAAACTGGGGTAGTTGATTTCTCGGCCCAGGAGAAGTTGGAGAAGGAAAAAGAGCTACTCGGTTTCTACGTCAGCGACCATCCACTCAAACAAATCCTCGAAGCTAACCCGGTGGAGGGGGCGGTGACTATTGCCGATATCAAGGAGAAAAAGGCTAAGAAGGCGGTTAAGGTCGTGGCGATGGTGGCGGGTAAAAAATTGCATACGACGAAAAAGGGCGATCGCATGGCTTTCCTCCAGATAGAGGATCTGACCGGTCAGATGGAGGCGGTCGTTTTTCCGAAGACTTTTGAGGAGGTTG
>CALKCV010000229.1 GCA_938083405.1 uncultured Microcoleaceae cyanobacterium
TTGATTTTCAATTTTTAATCCCTAAGTCCGCTTGGGGGCATATTTTCTAGGGTAGAATACTAAAAAAACTTTAGACGGTAAAAACCCCATCAGATAAAAATGACAACAACTAACGATAAACTCTCCACCGAAAAATCCTTAGAGGCGATGAAACACTTCGCCGAAAAGTATGCTAAAAATACCAACACTTATTTTTGCGTAGATCCTTCGGTAACTGCAGTTGTAATCGAAGGACTAGCCAAAAATAAAGACGAACTCGGGGCTCCTTTATGCCCTTGCCGTCACTACGAAGATAAAGAAGCTGAGGTAAAAGCTGCTTATTGGAATTGCCCTTGTATTCCGATGCGGGAACGGAAAGACTGCCATTGCATGCTGTTTTTAACTGAAGAAAACGATTTTTCTGGGGAAGAACAGGAAATTACAATGGAAGAGTTGCAAACTGCAAGGGAAAATATGGCAAAATTGTAGGTCGATTTAGGGTTTGTTAATTGGGGAAAGCAATTAGCCATTAACCATTAACAATTCCCCATTTGAAATTGCCAATTTCCCAATAATTGTAGTGAGTAAAAACCGAGAACAAATCCCTCAAGAATTCTGGCGAGGTATAGAAGAATTTAACCGAGAAGAATTCTACGCCTGCCACGATACTCTTGAGGCTATCTGGATGGAAGCGGGGGAACCTGAAAAAAGATTTTATCAGGGCATTCTCCAAATTTCTGTGGGGTTGTACCACATGAGCGATCGCAACTGGCGCGGTGCGGTAATTTTGCTGGGGGAAGGTATCGGCCGCTTGGCTTATTATCAGCCGGATTATTTAGAGGTAAATGTTGAGAAATTGTTGGAGCAAACTTCTCATTTATTGAAGGCTTTACAAGCGGCTGGACCGGAAAAAATAACGGATTTTCTGGATGCTAAGATCGAAAAACCTAAAATTGTTAGAATTGCTGAATAATTGAAATTGAGACTGTTCTAACGTAATCGCACAGCGCGATTTAGATAGTAGTAGTAGGGTGCGCACCGCGCACCAGCATTGAGTAGTAGTAGTAGTAGGGTGCGCACCGCGCACCAGCATTGAGTAGTAGGGTGCTTCCTGACACTAGCTAAAAGACGAGATTCCCCAGGGGTGGGGAACCCTTGGCGTGAGTAGCAGTGCGCGGTGCGCTGGGTTTTTTGATAATAAGCTAATTGTTAAAGCCAGATATTATTTAAGCAGCCGACCTATCCTGCAAAGGGATAATATTATTAATGCCGGTATTTTCTGGAATAACTTCGGTGAAATTATCTAAAATAGATGCCCACCGATCGGGGAAACTTTGACGCTGGAAAAAGATTCTTTTCGCTTCGTCGTAATGGCGGTAGGCGATCGCTACATTTTCTAACCTTTCTCCGTAGAGGCGATCGCTATAAGCTAAGGCTAAATTATTATGAAGAGTCGCCCATTCGTAGCGAGATTCGGAAGTGGCAAATACGGGTAAAACTGTTTCTGCTGTAGCGATCGCTATTTCCAGATTCATCGTTTCATCGCCATCTTTATAGCCATACATAAAACCGCCCAACTCTACCAAAGCACTGCCAATAATTGCTGCTTGCTGGGGAGAGATTACAGACAAAACCAAAGCACTCCAACTGCGCAAAACTCGAACGAAGTGGAAGGTAACTTTCCCTGGATTTTCTGCCAGCAACTCCCAGACAAATTCCGGGTTGCCGTTGCTTTTTAAAGTGGCTTGCAAAAGTTGCAATAAAAATCCTAGAGTAGTCTCGGCCGGGGTCTCTGGGGAACCAGAAAATGTCTCCGATTTTAGAGAAGCGGCCAATAATTGTAGAGAACGGGCCGCCTCTTCATTGCCTCGGTCTGCCATAGCTAAGGCCGCTTCTGGCAGCAAGGGCAGGAGATTTGAGGGAATCAGGTTTTCGCCCTCTGGCAAAATGTCCGTTGCTGGTTGACTTTGATTTAAGGGTTGAACGTTTGATAGCTTCATGGTTGGTTCATCGGGTCGATTTTAATTTTTTGTTAATTAATCCCAGACTGGAGCCAGAAAAATATAAGCTCTTTTACTTATTAACTCAGCCTTTAGATCGGTTATAAACAAAAATTCGAGAACCAGTCTCTATCAGAAGTAGGTTTTTTGGGACGACGACCGGCAAAAATTTACCGAAAATGACGAATTCTAGGTCGGACGCCGCGAACCCAAACCCGACCTACGGACTACACACCCAGTAAATCAAACTTTTAACATCCGTACGAGCAAGGATGGTCGTACCTGTCGAACCTTGGATGGGGTGACGATCGAGCAGAATCTAAAACTAAACTGATTACTAAGGCAGCGACAAGGGCCATAAAAACAGTCGGCAATGGATTTGGCTTTGGCTTTGGCTTTGGCTTTTCCTTTGGTGGCTCCACCTTTCTATCTTTCCCACATCTCAGGCAGATATAGAGATCTGGGTCTTGGGAAGTTGGCTTCCAATTGCAGTCTGGTCGGCTACATATATCTTCTTTTTTTTCCGAACTCATAAAAATACCTCCTCTCCTTATATATTCCTTTAGGAAGAGTGGAAGTCTTTATGCAAGCGGATGAAAAAAAAGGAGGAAATTCCCCATTTCCCATGGACCATTCCCCATTCCCAAATACTATTAAAGATGTTGGGCGAGCTTAAATTAGAAAAATATGGCCAGAGACTTACGGGGATTCCTAAAAATTTTAGAAACAAGGGGACAATTAAAACGCATCGAGGCCCTAGTTGACCCCGATTTAGAAATTGCCGAAATTAGCAATCGAATGTTGCAAAAGGGCGGCCCCGGCCTTTTGTTTGAAAACGTCAAAGGTTGCGATTATCCAGTGGCGGTGAATTTACTCGGTACCGAAGAAAGGGTTTGTTGGGCGATGAACATGGAACGTCCCGAAGAGTTAGAAACCCTCGGTAAAAAACTCGGAATGCTGCAACAACCAAAACCGCCCAAAAAGATCTCCCAGGCGGTAGAATTCGGCAAAGTTTTGTTCGATGTCGTCAAGGCAAAACCGGGGCGCGACTTTTTCCCCCCCTGTCACCAGGTAGTAATAGAAGGCGACGACCTCGATTTAGAAAAAATCCCTATGATTCGCCCGTACCAGGGAGATGCCGGCAAAATTATTACCTTGGGTTTGGTGATTACGAAAGATTGCGAGACCGGCACTCCCAACGTGGGGGTTTACAGGTTGCAACTGCAATCTCGCAATACCATGACCGTCCATTGGTTGTCCGTTCGCGGTGGGGCGCGACATTTGCGCAAGGCGGCGGAAAACGGGAAAAAGTTAGAAATAGCGATCGCCCTCGGTGTCGATCCTCTCATCATCATGGCGGCGGCGACTCCCATACCAGTTGACCTCTCGGAATGGTTGTTTGCCGGACTCTATGGCGGCAGCGGCGTCAGCTTGGCTAAGTGCAAAACCGTAGATTTAGAAGTGCCGGCGGACTCGGAGTTCGTTCTCGAAGGGACTATAACTCCCGGGGAAATGCTGCCCGACGGTCCTTTCGGCGACCACATGGGTTATTACGGCGGGGTGGAAGATTCCCCGCTGGTTCGGTTTCACTCTATGACTCATCGGAAAGACCCGATATATTTAACGACCTTTAGCGGACGCCCGCCGAAGGAAGAAGCAATGATGGCGATCGCTTTAAACCGGGTTTATACCCCTATCTTGCGACAGCAAGTTTCGGAAATAGTTGACTTTTTCCTACCAATGGAAGCGCTGAGTTATAAAGCAGCAATTATTTCCATTAAAAAAGCCTATCCAGGCCAAGGCAGGCGGGCAGCTTTAGCATTTTGGAGTGCCCTGCCTCAGTTTACTTACACTAAATTTGTAGTGGTAGTTGACGAAAGTATTAATATTCGCGACCCCAGGCAAGTCGTCTGGGCAATTTCTTCAAAAGTCGATCCGTCCAGGGATGTATTTATTCTGCCGAATACCCCCTTCGATACCTTAGATTTTGCCAGCGAAAAAATTGGTTTGGGAGGTCGCATGGGCATCGATGCGACGACGAAAATTCCTCCAGAAACGGATCATCCTTGGGGGGAAGTTTTGGAGTCCGATCCCGAAGTAGCGGCAATGGTCGATCGCCGTTGGGCGGAATACGGTTTGGCGGATTTAGATTTGGGGGAAGTTGACCCCAATTTGTTCGGTTACGATATGAGAAACCCGTAGAACAGGCGTCTCGCCTGTTCCCTGTTTCCTGTTTCCGTAGAACAGGCGTCTCGCCTGTTCCCTGTTTCCTGTTTCCGTAGAACAGGCGTCTCGCCTGTTTCCTGTTTCTTGTTTCCGTAGAACAGGCGTCTCGCCTGTTCCCGTCGTCTCCCTTGCGAACAGGCAAGATGCCTGTTCTACGGGGGAAACAGACCAAAGCGCCTGTTCTACCCTTTAACGCAAAGAACTTGTTTCAAAGTAGCCACCACTTCCACCAAATCTGTTTGCTGGTTCATCACCTCATCGATGGGTTTATAAGCCCCAGGAATCTCATCTAAAATCCCCTCATCCTTGCGGCATTCTACCCCTTCAGTTTGCTTCAACAGATCGTCGAGAGAAAAACTTTTTTTCGCCTTAGTTCGAGACATCAAACGTCCCGCCCCGTGACTGCAACTGCAATAACTCGCGTGGTTCCCTTTTCCTTTAACAATAAAAGATTTAGTCCCCATAGAACCGGGGATAATACCGTAGTCGTCTTCCCCCGCTTTTACCGCACCTTTTCTAGTTACATAAACCTCCTCATCAAAATGCACTTCTTTCTCCGCATAATTATGATGGCAATTAACTTCTAAAAGCGGCTTAGTCGGCTTGCCCCCCGCTAAATGTTTCTCCACAATTCGCTTAAAACGAGCCATCATTACATCCCGATTAAAACGGGCGTAATCTTGAGCCCATTGTAAGTCGTGCCAATAAGCTTTAAATTCTTCCGTCCCAGAGACGAAGTAAGCTAAATCTTTATCTGGAAGTTTGGCTTCTGCCAGTTTTGCCAAATCTTTAGCAGTATTAATATGGCATTCCGCTAGTTTGTTGCCGATATGACGAGAACCGGAATGCAACATCAACCAAACGTTATTTTCCGTATCCAGACAGAGTTCGATAAAATGGTTGCCTCCTCCGAGAGAACCCATTTGCTTTGAGGCTTTACCTTCTAGTTTTTTTACTCCTGGATGGAGGTCTTTAAAATCCTGCCATTGTTGCCAATTGGTGACGGATTTTTCGACATCTTTATTCTGGTTAAAACCGACGGGAATTGCTGCTTCGATATCTTGGCGAATTTTCTTCAGTTTGCCTTCTAGTTGGTCGGCGACAAAAGGCATTTTCATGGCGCACATCCCGCAACCAATATCCACTCCGACAGCTGCAGGAATAATTGCTTCTTTCGTGGCAATCACCGATCCTACTAAGGCTCCTTTGCCCAAGTGGACGTCCGGCATCAAAGCAACGTGCTTGAACACGAAGGGCAACGAGGCCACATTGCGGGCCATCTGTTGTTCTTTATGGTCTAAATCGTGGTTGGCCCAGGATAAAACGGGCTTTTCCTTCGACAATTCTAATTCTTCGTAGGGCATGGCCTATCTTTTTCTTTTTTGTAATTCACTTGTATTACATCGTAACACAAAAAAAAATTTAGGGAGGCGATCGCCTGTTATATTGATAAGGAAGATTTCCAACCTGTAATATCAAGTAGCAATAAATGACCTTGCGGAAAAACAAGAGGGTAAAAAAGGCAAAGCCAGTCAGATCGATGGTTTTACGCCTAATATCAAGTCGCAATTGTTAATTGTTAATCGATATAAGACCCAATTGTTAATTGTTAATTGTTAATTGTTAATTGTTAATTGATATAAGC